>CAZJTS010000140.1:0-5662 GCA_964548975.1 uncultured Fastidiosipila sp. | reverse complement strand
GTACTATAACTTCTCCGGTTGCGGCAATACGCTGAATGCGAATCACCCGATCGTCCGGCAAATGATTCTCGACAGCCTGCGTTACTGGGTGACGACCTACCGGATTGACGGATTCCGTTTCGACCTGGCCTCGATTCTGGGGCGCAATGAAGACGGTACGCCCTTGAGTGATCCGCCGCTGCTCCAGTCTTTGGCCTATGACCCGATCCTGAAGAACGTGGAACTCATTGCTGAGGCCTGGGACGCGGGCGGCCTCTATCAGGTGGGGAGCTTCCCGGCCTGGAACCGCTGGGCCGAGTGGAACGGGCGCTATCGGGACGATATGCGCTGCTTCCTGAAGGGCGACCCGAGTATGGCGCACCACGCGGCGAACCGGATTACGGGCTCGCTTGACCTCTATCCGGTGGAGAGCCGGGGCAAGAACGCTTCGGTGAACTTCATTACCTGCCATGACGGTTTTCCACTGAACGATCTTTACACTTATAACGAGAAGCACAACTGGGCGAACGGTTGGCAGAATACGGACGGCGAGAATTCGAACAACAGCTGGAATTGCGGCGTCGAGGGCCCGACCGGTGACCCGGAAATCCGGGAACTGCGCCAGCGGATGATGCTGAATGCCTGTGTAGTGTTGCTCGCGTCGATCGGGACGCCGATGATTCTCGCCGGCGATGAATTCCGCAACAGCCAGCACGGCAATAACAACCCCTACTGCCAGGACAACGAAATTTCCTGGCTCGACTGGACCGATCTCGATGAGCATCGGGAGTACTTCGAATTCTGGCGCAAGATGATTCGCCTCCGTAAGCACCACCCGATCCTGCGCGGCAGCTCCGGCCTGGCCGACTGCGATCTGCCGCCGACCAGCAAGCACGGGCTTGAGCCCTGGATTCTGGAGAATGAGCCGGACACGCGTTTCGTGGGGATCATGTTTGCGGGGCGGGACGAAACGGGGCGCCGCGACGAGGTGATTTATCTGGCGATCAACAGCGACTGGGAGCAGGCGACGGTTACGCTGCCTGAGCTCCCTCACGCCGACTTCTGGTATCAGCTGATCGACACGTCCCTGCCGATGGGGCAGAATTTCTACGAGGACGTGTCGGACGCCCCCATGATCGAGGATTATCTGGTCCTTGAGCCGCGCTCGGTCGTGTTGCTGAAGGCTTATCCGCAAGCTACCGCCGAAGCCGCAGGGAAGGCGCGCAGCACCGCGGAGAAGGTCTTCCGCCAGCGCCAGCAGGGGCGAAGTCTCCTCTACCGCTACCATCTGGACGAGGAGATCCGGAGCGGCACCTATACACCGTGGGGTCTCTACCGCTTCAAGGACAAGAACGCCGAAAACGGTAACGGCGACTGGCAAAAATATCTTAAATAGGGAGTGTCCATGTATTTCAGAAACGATTATTCCGAGACCTGCCATCCGGCAGTGCTCGAGGCGTTGGGGGAGTTGGCCGGCCGGCATGCCGGCTACGGTGAGGATGCGGTGACCTTACGCGCTGCTGAGACGATCCGGCGGCTCGCCGAGTGCCCTGAGGCGGGGGTGTATTTCCTCGCCGGGGGGACAGTGACCAATATGCTCGCGATCTCTTCGTTGCTCCGGCCGCACGAGGCGGTCATCGCGGCGGAGTCCGGCCACATCAACGTCCATGAGTCCGGCGCGATCGAGGCGTCCGGGCACAAGGTCCTAGCGATTCCCACGCTGGATGGGCGGCTCAGGCCTGCGGATCTCTTGCCGGTCCTGGAGGCGCATCGTGATCCGGCCAAAGTCAAGCCCCGCATGGTCTATATCTCGGACAGTACGGAAGTCGGGACGGTGTATCGTCTGGACGAGCTTGAGGCTTTGTCATCGTTCTGTCGGGCGGAGGGGCTCCTCTTATTTCTGGATGGGGCGAGGCTGGGCCAGGCTTTGGCCAGTCCGGCAAACGACCTGACCCTGCCTGATATTGCGCGGCTGACCGACCTCTTCTACATCGGCGGCACGAAGAACGGCGCACTCTTCGGGGAGGCGCTGGTGATCTGCCGGCCGGCGCTGCAGGCGGACATGCCACGGCTGATTAAGAATCGGGGGGCCATGCTGGCCAAAGGTTTCGTGCCCGCCCTGATGTTCGAGCGCCTGCTGGCGACGACGGAGGGGGCGCCCGCAGAGGGATATGGCGAGACGCTGTACTCGGTTTTGGCCGAGAAGGCGTGGGTGGCGGCATCGGACCTGGCTGGAATGTTCACAGCGAAGGGCTACCGCCTGACCTGGCCGGCGGAGAGCAATCAGGTCTTCGTGACGCTGCCGGCGGATCTGCGGGACAGACTTATAGAACATGGGGTAAGCTTAGAGTCTGAAACGGAAACGTCCGAGGGGGCCGTCTGCCGTTTCGTGACGACGTACAGTACCGACAGAGCCGAGCTCGAAGCCTTGGGCCGGCTCCTCTGATGGAGAGTTTATGACAGAGTATATTATTCAGGAAAAGAGCAATCGTTTATTCGCCACGGCGAGTGAGGAGAATCAGCAGCGGCTGAAGTTCATTGTTGAGATGGATAAGATGAAGAGCATCAATCGCCACAGCCTGCTGATCAATCAGTCGCGGACGGAAACCGATGCCGAGCATTCCTGGCAGCTTGCGATGATGTGTATGGTGTTTGCGCCCGAGGCGCCGGAGGGAACGGATATTTTCCGCGCGCTGAAGCTCTGCCTGATCCATGACATCGTGGAGATTTATGCCGGCGACACCTATGCCTACGACACCGTCGGCAATGAGACGAAATACGAGCGCGAGGTGGCCTCTGCCGACCGGATCTACGCCATTCTGCCGGAGGCGGAGGGCGAGTCGCTGAAGGAGCTGTGGTACGAGTTCGAGCGGATGGAGACGAAAGAAGCCCTCTACGCGAACGCGATCGACCGGCTTCAGCCGATGATTCTGAACGCTTTCAGCGACGGCAAAAACTGGGTGGAAAATGAAGTCACGCTGGACGCCGTGCTGCTTCGCGCGGAGCCGATTCGGACGGGACTGCCCGAGCTTTGGCCGATGGTGCATGAAATGATCTGCAAGAGCTTCGATCGCGGGCTCCTGCTCTAGGCGCTTAACGGCCGGTATTCTCCAGGAGATCCACGTCGGCCGCGTAATCCACGCCTTCGAGGCCAAAGCCGAAGAGTGCATAGAAATCGCTCCAGAAACCTTCGAGATCACAGTACTGCTCGATATTCTCGGTTGTGACCCGGTCCCACGCCTGCTGGACGGGGTCCTGGACAATCGACGCCATCTCCCAGTCGTCCATGCGGATGAACTGATTGTCGTCTGTCAGGACGGTGCCGGTTTCGGTGGCGATCCGGTCCTGGAGCATGCGATACATCTGCTCGATACAGCCTTCGTGCGTACCGAGCTTTTTCATGACCTTAAACAGAATGGAAATATAGAGCCCGATCGCGGGGATTGCGGTGCTGGCCTGGGTGACGACGGCCTTATTGATCGCCACGTAGGCGTTGTAATTTTCGTAGGTTTCGCGGAGGCGTTCGGCGGTGTCGTAGAGGTCGTTTTTGGCCTGGCCGATGCTGCCGTCGGCATAGATGCCCTTCGTCATCGACGGCCCGATGTAGGAGTAGGCGAGGGTGGTGGCGCCTTCATTGAGCGCGCCCTCCTGATCGAGGTAGCGGATCCAGTCCTCCCAGTCGCTGCCGCCCATCACCATGACGGTGTTGTAGACTTCCTCCTCAGTGGCCGGCTCGATCGTGGTGGTTTCGATCGTGTTGTCGCTGAGGTTGAGGGCTTTGTTTGTGTATGGAGCGCCGATGGGCTTGATCACGGAGCTGTAGACGGTGCCGTCCGCCATGGCGCGCCGGGGGGCGGCGAGGGAGTAGACGACGAGATCGAATTTCTCGTCCGGCAGCGTCTCACGGAAGCGGCGAAGGGTCTCTTCCTTGATCTCCAGCGAGAAAGCATCGCCGTTGATCGTGATGGCGGTGAGGCCGTCCTGCTCGGCGAAGGATTCGAAGGCCTCGTTGTTGTAGAAGCCGGCGGAGGCGGTACGCCGCTCGCTGGCCGGGCGCTCGAACATGACGCCGACGGTATTCGCGCGCATGCCGAAAGCCGCGCTGATTCGCGTAGCCAGCCCGTAGCCTGTCGAGGAGCCGATCACGAGGACATTCTTGATCTTTGTGTCGATGGTCGGGTGGGTTTTTACATAGTCGATTTGCTGGCGAACGTGCTCGCGGCAGCCGTCGGGGTGGGCGGTAGTGCAGATGAACTGTCTGATTTTCGGTTCTATAATCATAAGAAGATACGCTCCTTTTTCTCGGTCAATGACTTGTGTTAATCTTAGCATAATCAATCCCATGTCACGGAGGCGTTATGCTATTAGAAATCGGAATCGGCCTGGCGGTACTCGTTCTCGTCTTTATCTTCAGGAATGTGCTGAGCCGGGCGCTTGTAAAACTTGTTCTTATTAAGCAGGATCCGGCCAAAGCCGAGCACATCCGACCGGTGCTGGTAAAGCCCTTGGGCTTCTTGCTGTTTTTTATTGCGCTGCGTTTGGTCTTGCCTTTGTTTAACCTGCCGCCGATGGTGCAGGTGGTTTTGCAGCGTTTGCTAAATTCACTCTTTATCGCGATGGGGTTCTGGCTCCTGTATGAGGCCGCGCGCCACTTGTTGACTCGGGCCAATGAACGCGAGAATGTTCTGGCGGGGGCGCTGAGTCAGACGGCGCGTAAGTATATCAGCGGGGCGATTTTGATTTTCGTGGTGATCTTCGGGCTCGTCCTGATCCTCGAACAGTGGTTCGACAATCTCGGTGGCCTGATAACCGGGCTGGGGATCGGGGGCTTGGCTTTGGCCCTGGCAGCCCAGGATACAGCATCGAATCTCGTGGCGGGGCTAGCGATCATGTTGGATAAACCCTTCGATATCGGGGACTGGATCGACGCGTCCACCTCGGGTGGAGCGGTGAGCGGCTCGGTGGTCGACATCGGGCTGCGCTCGAGTCGGATCCGGGCACTGGACGGCAGCTTCGTTACTGTGCCGAACTCGCAGTTGGGGTCGGCGGTGATTACGAACGGGACGAAGCGCACGAACCGGCTGGTCGACCTGCAGATCCCCATTCGTCCTGACACAACAAGTGCGCAATTGGAGGAGTTTCGCCGGCAGGTCATGGAGATTGTGGAAGCGGACTCGGCGGTCATTGAGGATTCGGCGTCCGTTTATCTGGTCGGTTTTGCGAGAGATGCTATGCTTTGGCAATGTCGTTTCCGGACGGATGCGGACTTCAACAGGCATATGGAGGCGAAGCACCGGATCGGGCTGGAATTGACGAAGTTGTCTGAGGTGATGCATATCCGCTTGGCATCGTGGATGCCGGAGGTGAAATGAAAACGGAAGTTTATCTCATCCGTCATGCGGCGACGGAGCTGAATCATACGGGCTATTTTCAGGGCCACAGCGATATTGAGCTGAATGAGGCGGGGCGTGAGCAGGCTGTGCTGCTGAGGAATCGCTTTATTGCGGGGAGCATTCCGGTCGATGCGATTTATGTGAGTCCGCTGATCCGGACCCGGCAGACGATTGAGCCTTTGGCTCAGATGTGGGATCTACGGATCCGGGTGAAGCCCGGGCTCGAGGAAATCAATGGCGGCCGAATGGAGATGCGCCAGCACCTGGAGAATTTGCGGGATTACCCGGAG
>CAZJTS010000139.1:0-5674 GCA_964548975.1 uncultured Fastidiosipila sp. | reverse complement strand
CATCTCGCTCCTCGCTTCTCACCAAACTCGGAAAAATGTCCCAAGCGATTTACGTAACTAATTACTTTGGCCAAAATCTCGAGTATGGTGAGAATTCATTTACCAAGCATATTACTTTGGCCAAAATCCCGAGTATTGTGAGAAGTCATTTACCAAGCATATTACTTTGGCCAAAATCTCGAGTATTGTGAGAAGGCAATGTTAATAGACCTGCGCATAACCTGAAATCCAGACCACAAATAAAGTGAGCGCATAACCTGAAATCCAGACCACAAATAATTTGAGCACAAATTGTCTTCGCCACCCCAACCCAAAATCTATCCCCAAAAAGTCTTGTTTGTAGTATATTGTACGGGATAATGCTTAATTCCAAGGGAGATTTATGAATAATGGCATCGACCATCCATTACCAAATACCGCAAATTTTAGCTGAGTTTGCTATGGACAGCGAGGTGAAGCTCGCGAACCCCTATGGCGGCGGTCACATCAATAGAAGTTACCTAGTCACGACTGAATCCGGCAACAAGTATATTCTCCAGCAGATTAACGGGCACACCTTCAAGGACATTGCCGGCTTGATGAATAATATCATTCTGGTGACCGCTTACCTGCGTGAGCGGGCGGAGGATCCGCGCGAAGTGCTGAACCTCGTGCCGACCCGGAGCGGCCAAAGTTATCTGGAAATCAATGACGAGTATTGGCGCGTCTATGATTTTGTTGAGAATTCAATTTGCTTGCAGCAGCCGGAGTCGGATAGCGACTTCTATGAGAGTGCGGTGGCTTTCGGTGCGTTCCAGAAGAAGCTCGCGGGCTTTCAGGTTGAACAGCTCAAGGAGACGATTCCGAACTTCCACAACACGCCGGATCGGTATCGGCAGTTCCGTGAGGTACTGAAGGCGGATCCGCTGAATCGTGCGAAAGAGGTTCAGAGGGAGATTGACTTTGTTTTGGCCAAAGAAGAGGAAATGGGCACACTCCAGCAGCTGCGCGAGACCGGTGAGTTGCCTGAACGGGTGACGCATAACGATACGAAACTTAACAATGTTTTACTGGACAAAGCCAGCCGTAAGGCGCTGTGCGTGATCGATCTGGATACCGTGATGCCGGGGCTGTGCCTCTATGATTTCGGGGATTCGATCCGTTTCGGGGCTTCGACGGCGACGGAGGATGAGACCGATCTGAACAAGGTCCAGCTCAATCTCGACCGCTACCGGATCTACACGGAAGGCTATGTGACCGCGAGCTCGGATCTGACCGATGTGGAGCTTGAGTTGCTGCCTTTGGGCGCGAAAACCATGACGCTTGAGTGTGGTCTTCGCTTCCTGACCGATTACCTGGACGGCGACAAGTATTTTGCGATTCACCGGGACGGCCATAATCTGGACAGAGCCAGGACGCAGTTGAAGCTGGTCCGGGAGATGGAAGACAAGTGGAGCAAGATGCATGCTGTCATCCGGCAGCAGCGCAAGCGGGCCTAAAGTCAGAGCAAAAGCGTATAATAGAGCTTGCCCTACGGGCAGGCTATTTTTTTGAGAGGTTTCCCATGAAACTCGCTAAATTACTTAACAATCTGAAATTTGAACACCTTCAAGGCACTCTGCCCGACGAGGTGGAGGGGATCTGCCGGGACAACCGTAAGGTGACGGCAGGCGATCTTTTTATCTGCATTGCAGGTGATCGCTATGACACACATAAGGATGCTGAGGCGATCTCGGCTTTGGCCAAAGTCCTGATCGTCGAGCGCCCCGTCGAAGTCAGCGGGGACACGGCGGTGCTCCTGGTCCCATCGACGCGTGAGGCCATGGCGGAGATCTACGCCGCCTATTACGACTATCCGGCCAAAGAGCTGAAGTTGGTCGGAATTACGGGCTCGAAAGGGAAGACAACGACCGCGCACATGGTGCTGGCGGTCCTCGAAGCCGGCGGCTACAAGGTCGGTTCGATCGGAACGACCGGTGCCTACTTCGACGGAAAACACATCGAACTCAACAATACGACCCCCGACTCCTATGATCTCCAGCGCTATTTGCGGGACATGGTCGATGCGGGCACCGAGATCGCTGTTCTGGAAGTCTCATCCCAGGCGGAAAAACTGCGGCGCGTGGAAGGCCTGGTTTTTGATTACAGTATTTTCACCAACATCGCGCCGGGCGATCACATCGGGCCTGCTGAGCATGAGGATTTCGCGGATTATCTGGCATGCAAAAGTCGACTTTTCGGCCACAGTCGTACGGCAATTCTGAATCGCGATGATGCCCGCTGGGAAGAAATTCTGGCCGATCATACGTGTGAAGTGCTGACTTATGGTACGGATCCCGCCGCCGACTATCAGGTCCGGATTTCAGATACTGTTGTAGACGGCGCGCCGGGGCTCCTCATGGAGACATCCGGCCTCGACTCCGCCGAATATTATCTCAATCGACCCGGGCATTTCAACGGCCTGAATGCTCTGGCCGCGATCTGTGTCGGCAAAGCCTTCGACGTCCCGACGCCGGCGATCGCCGAAGCCTTGCGCACGCTTTATATCCCCGGACGTCTGGAAATGATTTTTTCGACTGATGAGTTGAAAGTCTGTGTCGATAACGCCCACAATGGTTTCAGCCTGCGGCATTTTTTCGAAGCTCTACCGGTGTATCAGCCCGAGCGCATTATCGTCGTTTTCGGCTGCGGGGGCGATCGTCAGCGCGACCGCAGATTCGAGATGGCTCAGATCAGTGGGAGCTCGGCGGATCTGAGTATAGTGACGTCTCAGCACAATCATTACGAGTCTTTCGAGAGTATCCTGCGTGACATTGAGGTGGGCCTGGCCAAAACCGACGGCAAATACGTAGTCATCGAAGATCGTCGCGAGGCCATCGAATACGCCATCAGCCAGGCCAAAGCCGGCGACCTGATCGGCATAACCGGCCTCGGCAGAACGAAACATCAATCCGTCAACGGCCGGAATGTGCCCTTCGATGATGTGGCGACAGCCCTGGAATTCCTGGAGAAATACGGATGGAAAGAAGCGTAATTGTTACCGGCTGCGCGCGGGGTATCGGCAAGGCGCTGATAGATGCATTCCGGGCTGCGGGCGATCAGGTTTATGGGATTGATCTTTTGGAAAACCCTTATTTCCAAGGCGACCTCGCCGCCGAAACGGATCTCGCCCGCTTCGTAGAACATGCCCGCGCTGAACTGGGGAGCGTCGATGTACTGATCAATAACGCCATGGCTTCGGCCGGCGGGCTGGATGAGGCGGATTATGAAGCCTTCAACCGCACCCTGAGGATCGGGGTCAGCGCGCCTTACTATCTCGTGCGCGAATTGCCCTTTGCCGAGGGCGCGGTGGTGATCAATATTTTGTCCACCCGAATGGCCCAGTCCGAGGCGAACACCGAGAGTTATTCAGCGGCCAAAGGCGGCCTCAGGGCCTTGAGTCATGCGCTGATGGTGACTTTGGCCGGCAAAGTCCGCGTCAACAGCATCGTTCCGGGCTGGATCGATACCACCGGCAGCACCTACTCCGGCGCCGATGCGGCCCAACACCCGGCCGGACGGGTCGGGACGCCCGAAGACATCGTCAAAGCCGCTTTCTATCTGGTCGACAACAGCTTCGTCAACGGCGAAGAACTCTTCGTGGACGGCGGCATGAGCAAACTAATGATCTACCACGGCGACCACGGCTGGCAGCTGACACCGTGAAAACACTCAATCAGTATTTCCGCGAGCGCTTCGGCACCAAGGTCTACAAGCTAGCGCTTGATGCCGGCATGACCTGCCCCAACCGCGACGGCACCCTCGCTTACGGCGGCTGTACGTTCTGTGCTTCAGGCAGCAGCCACTTTGCGGTGTCTACGCTAGCCTCGCTCGACGAGCAGATTGCGCTGGCCAAAGCCCGGGTCGCCCGCAAAATCACGAACCCTGACGCCCGCTACTTCGCATATTTTCAGTCCTATACGAACACATATACCAGTAGGGATCACCTCGAGAATTTATAACGCCCTATATTGGACAGGCCCGATAATGAGGGCATCTCGATGGGTACGATGACCGACTGCTTGCCGGAGGAGATCGTCCGACTCCTCGAGGAATTGAATCTTATGAAACCCATCTGGGTCGAGCTGGGACTACAAACCATGCATGACCGAACAGCCGAGCGGATTAACCGCTGCTACACGCTCGAGGTCTTCAACGATGCTGTGAACAGGCTGTCCGCAGCCGGCCTTGAGACGGTCGTTCACCTGATTTTTGGCCTACCGGGCGAAAGCAGGGAGGACATGCTTGCTACGGTGGATTATGTGAGCCGGCTCCCCATTCAAGGGGTCAAGCTACAGCCCTTACATATCCTGCGAGGCACGGTTTTGGCCGACGCTTATCAGGAAGGACAGCTGGATGTCTTGTCTGAAAATGAGTGGCTCGATCTCGTTTGCGAGATTCTGCCGCACCTACCTGAGGAGATGGTGGTTCATCGCCTGACCGGCGACGGGCCAAAATCGGAACTCATCGCTCCGGATTGGACCCGGAATAAACGCCGCGTCCTCAATCTGCTCGCTGCCCGTCTAGGCCAAAATTGAGCGTAAACCCAACAGCTGAATGTGTGAACTCAGGAACTCAGGCTTCAGCTCCTGTGGCTGCATGAGGTCAGTGGAGAGGTACTTCTTGTTGTCATCGGCGAAGACCGTCACAACGACATCATCCGCCCGGTGCTCCAGCATCTTCACGGCCGCGAGGAAGTTTGCGCCCGAAGAAATACCAACGCCGAGCCCCAGCTGTGTTGAGAACATGCGTGCCATATTGATCGCGTCCGAATCATCAACCAAAATCATGTCATCTATCTGGCTATAATCAATGATGTCCGGGACAAACTCGTCCCCGATACCCGCGATTCTGTGGGGACCCACTTCGCGTCCGTGAGTGATCAAAGTCGGGGAGGACTCGGGATCCATCGCAACCACCCGGCAATTCGGATTCACCTGCTTCAGCACGCTACCGACACCCATGAGTGTGCCGCCCGTGCCGACGCCGCCCACAAAGCAGTCGCACTCAAGCCCCCAGCTCGCGAGCTGCTCAAGGATCTCCGGTCCTGTACTTAATTTATGCGCTTCTGTGTTATAGGGATTCGTAAACTGCTCCGGTAAGAAAGCCCCTTCAGCGCCCATTTCGCGGGCCAAACGAATCGAACCCGTGAAGCCGCCTTCCGCTCTGGTGACCAGGCGGAGGGTGGCGCCGAATGAGGCAATGAGATCACAACGCTCGCGGCACATCCAGTCCGGCATGAAAATTGTCACCGGATTGCCGAGATAGGAGCCCAGCGCCGAAATCGAAATACCGGTATTCCCTGAACTCGCTTCTGCAATGGCCTGTCCCGGCTCGAGCGCACCTGTTTCATAGGCTTTATAGAGAATATAGTAGGCGATGCGGTCCTTTATACTGCCGGTATAGTTGTAGTACTCGGCTTTGGCATACACCCGGCGGCGAACGCCCTTGTAGACGAAGTCCACCTCAAGGAGCGGTGTTCTGCCGATCATATTTTGTAAACCGGCAAACTTATCTCTGATTGATTGGTCCATGTGTTTTCCTCGCTGCTTTAAACCATTTAATGTGGTCTCGATTTCAAGTTATGCTCTTCCCACACTTTAGTGGTCTCGATTTCAAGTTATGCTCCCACTTCTGTGGTCTCGATTTCAAGTTG
>CAZJTS010000138.1:0-5746 GCA_964548975.1 uncultured Fastidiosipila sp. | reverse complement strand
TAATCGGCTTGTAGCGACGCAGTTTCGAAACTGACGCTCACGCTTTCAGCATCGAGTTGGGCCGCGACGTTCGAAGGTTTCTTGTCCTCTGTGGTCGGGGTCGGGTCGGTTTCTGAGGGGGCAGGAGTTTCGGAAGGGGTTGTTTCCGTCGCTTCCGTTTCCTCTGTTTCTGTAGTTTCCGAACTAGTTTCTGAACTTGTGGTTTCTGAACTGGTTTCTGAACTAGTTTCTGCATTGGTTGTTTCTTCTATCTCAGCCGGAACTGTCGTCGCGGTAGTTTCCTCTAAGGTCACTTCCACGGTCGCTGTTTCGCTGGGACTTTGGCTTTCTGTGGGCTCGGTTTTGGCCGATTCAGTAACAGTTTCCTCCACTGTAGTTGGAACCGTCACCTCCTGGGCACGAATTGCGGGGCTAAAGCCCGGTACGACAATTGCCAACGCCAACAGCGCGGCTAACCATCTGGTCTTCAACTGACTCTTCATCTTCGTCTCCTTCTGGTAAGGGTGGTCTAATACTTCCTGTCCGAGCTTAGCGCGGGTTTGTTAGATGAAGATTCGATTAACTTTAAGATTAGGTTAGAATTGGCCAAAAAAAGGAACCGCTCTCGCAGTTCCCGGTGTTCGGTTCTTAGTGAATAACAGTGGTTTATTTCTTCGATGAATTCATTGAGGTGACGACCGAAGAGATGATGGCAAAGAGGACACCGGCAATCGGCCAGACGATCCAGGTGATTCCCCAATTCCCTGTCAGGAAGCTCCAGGTCAGGTAAACGGCTACGACCAAAAGCCAGTAGGGTCCCGCGAAATGACCTAGACGAGATGACGATTTTTGTTGCTCCGGCGTATAGCTGCCTGTGTTCAGCAACTGGTCCAAGGCTGATTTTCTCACCGCGCCGATGACGAAGAAGGCGACGGCCAAAGCAATCAGGAACAGAAGAATTACCACCGCAATGTAATGTAGTGCTTCGTTCTGCTCGCCATAGATGCCCAGGATCATCATCTGAATGACCCCGATAAAAATGAGCGCGAAACCGGCCGAGAGCAATAGCGCCATGGATTTGCGCTCTTTGTCACGCATCCCTTGAACGTAATTGGCCGTCTGGGAATCGAGGACGATGTGTTTTTTCTCATAGTGCTCGAAATTCTCCGAACGAACGCCGCTCACCACAAAGATAATCACCGCCAGGCCGATCATGGCGAACAGTCCAATGATGCCCGGGAGCATGGCGATATCTGAATCACCTCTGCCATTCATTTCGTTATAGCCTGCCACAGCAATCATGAAGGCGGGGGCCAAAATCGTGAGCATGATCCCAATCGCCAATCTCACGCCAAAGCGATTCTTGAACGTCAGGAATTCATCTGCCTCATGTCGCTTGACGTAGAGGGTTGGCAGCGTCTCTTCTGTATTTTCGCCTCTGCCACTGCCTGCCAAGTCCTGCCTGATCCCGAGTGAATCCGCGAGCTCATCCAGATTGCCGAATTCAGCAATTACCTGGCCCACAGCCTCATTCTCGGTACTGCCTTGTGCCTTGAGTTCGTTGTATTTATCTTCCATCATTGCGAGAATTTCTTCTTTGGCCCGCATAACGGCCGGTGACGGCGTAATGCCGTAGAACATATTCTCAAGAAAAATCCGAATTGAATCCATTTCTGCCTCCTAGCGCTCTCGAATGAATTTACTTACGACTTCACGGGTCAATGCCCATTCATCTACTTTACTCTGATAGTATTGCCGCCCCTTTTCTGAGAGACGATAATAGGTCCTTCTCTTGCCGCTTGTTTCCGTGCCGGGGAACGAATCGATGTAGCCATGCTTTTCCAACCGTGTAAAAGCCGAATAAAGCGTTGTTTCTTTCATGACATACTGCTCATCGGACAGTTCCCTGATTTGTCTGGATATCTCATAGCCGTAGGACGGCTCGTCCAGGAGAAGGTACAAGATCATTATGTCGGTATAACCGCGTATCACATCACTGCTGATCACCTTTGTTTCTCCCTTCACTGTTTACTACGTCTGACGTTGTAATTACTTTATCAGACGTAGTAGTTTTGTGTCAAGGGATTTTACAGCTTTTTTGGTCTCGATTTCAGGTTATGCGCAACGGCTCTGAACTGTGGTCTCTATTTCAGCTTATGCGGCGGAGATTCCGGCCCTGCTACCGTATTTTCCGATAATGCAAAGAGGCCTTTGCACCCTAGGAAAAAATGGCAAAAGCCGAATTTTCCTGAAGTGCAGCAGAAATCAACACACATTCTGTAATAAGACCCTAGAATAGCGAAATATCAATGCATTCCGGGAAAATTCGGCCCCACGGCTCTACTACCAAAAATTCCCGACATGCACAGGACTCCTCAGAGTCTCAATGCACATCAGAAATACTTGCCCCTTAGGAGCTTTACGTAACTAATTACTTTGGCCAAAATCTCGAGTATGGTGAGAGACATCCACCCCGCCAGTTTAAAATGTCCTCTATAGAACATGTCACTTTGGTCAGAATGCCGAGAATTGTGAGCTGACACCACCACCCATTATATTATCCAATTTTGTGATGCGCATAACCTGAAGCTCAGACCACTGAATAATGTGTAATTAATTACCTTGGCCAAAATCCCGAGTTTGGTGAAAACAAAATCTCCCCCTCCCCGCCCCCTCGGTTACCCCTTACGCCCTCAATAATTGCTACTATGATTTTAAGTTAGCAATCATCCTTCAACCTTAGTACTGAAAGGAGCCTACTTATGGATTACGAAAGAAATTCCAACGTCAACCTGAACTCGCCCAACCCCAACCACAACCCCAACCGCAACACCACGACCACGGCCTCCCCGGAGGTCCCGGCCGGCAATCCCATGACCGCCGTCCTCGGCATTATCGGAGGTGCGGTGATCGGTGCGGTCCTTTACTTCATTATTTCGCGGCTGGGTCGCTTCAGTTTTTGGGCGGCGGGTCTCGGCGCCTACCTTTCCATGCGTTTTTATCTGTCCCAGCTGAAGCGCCGTTCCATTCCGCTGACCCTGCTGACCATTATCCTGAACATCGCGGCCATTACCCTCGCCGATGTCCTGAACGTCGCCACCTGGCTGAGTCGCGAGTATGCGGTGGGCTTTGGCGAAGCGCTTGACGTCACTATTCAAGGCCTCTTTTTCTACGACGGCATCGCCTGGTCCGATCTGCGCTATGTCATCATCTCAGCCGTGATCATCGTCGGCGTCGGCCTCTTCATGCATTTCAAGGGCCTCGATACCCTGAACAATCCCGGCAGGAAGCGTCAGGCCGGCCGCTTTGGCCAAAACCCGGGTCCCGAAACACCCTTCGACCCCGGTACGGCCCCCGAGACCGTAAACAATTACGAGCCGGTAGAGGACTATAACGTGGATCATGATTTCGAGTCGGAAGTCAATCACCGTTTCGATGATGTGGAGCCGGTGGACCCGAACTACACAGACACCGTCAACCCGAGCTACACCGACACCGACCCCGCCAACCTGAACTACACCGACCCGCCGACTGCCCCAGCAGAACCCCCGGAGGGCGAGGCGGAGCGGCCTTCGGATAACCGTTTTGATCCCTGGTAAACACGAGGCGGCCGGCGAGAACGGTCGCCTTTTTTACGCGGTTTAACCTTCTCCTAACAACAAAGGGCCACGGATCTTCTAAAATTGTCTTAACATTGATTGGAGGTCGGGATATGTTCAAGTCGAGCTTCACTCGGAAGTGGTTTAGGCTGATACCTTTGGTTTTGGCCATCGTTATAGTCATGACCGCCTGCGATAATCCTGAGAAGGACAGCAAGGCGGATAAAGTCTTCACAGGCAGGCGGGCACAGGCAACGGTCCGAATTGTTTCGGGCTCGGAGAACCGGGTGCTGGAGCCGATCATCGAGGAGTTCACGCGGCAGAATCCGGTCACAGTCGAGCTCACTTATATGGGTTCGCTCGAGATCATGCGGATGCTGCAGGGAGAGGTTGTGCCCTACGATGCGGTCTGGCCTGCGTCGAGCCTGTGGATTTCCGTGGGGGATGAGCAGCATCGGGTGAAGCACTTGGAGTCGACGTCCACGACGCCCGTGATCTTTGGGATACGCCAGTCTTTGGCCGAGGAGCTCGGCTTCGTCGATCGGGAGGTCTATGTCAGAGACCTGCTAGAGGCGATCCGCAACAAGCGCCTCAAGTTCACGATGACCTCCGCCACCCAGTCGAATTCGGGCGCCAGCGCCTACATCGGCTTCCTCTACGCCTTGCTCGGCTCGCCTGAGCAGATCTCGACGGAAGCGCTGGCGGACACGGAATTCCGGGCAGACATGCAAGAGCTGCTCGCCGGTGTCGAACGCTCATCGGGCAGCTCGGACTGGCTGAAGGACCTCTACCTGAACGGCGATTATGACGCGATGGTCAACTACGAGGCCCTAATCATCTCTGCGAATCAGGAGCTGGCCCGGACCGGCCGCGAGACCCTCCATGCCATCTACCCTGTCGACGGCATGATGATGGCCGATTCGCCCCTCGGTTTCGTGACCAATAACGGCGAGGAGCGACGCGATCAGGCGAAGCAGGAGGAGGCTTTCCTCTCCTTGCAGAGTTATCTCCTGACCGATGATGCGCAGGCCAAAATCCAGCGCACCGGCCGCCGTACCGGCATCGGGCAGGTGAGTGAAGCGAACAGTGACGTTTTCCGCAGCGACTGGGGCATCGACACCGACCGCGTCATTTCCACAATTCAGATGCCTAAGCAGGATGTGCTCTTTGAGGCTCTGAACCTCTACCAGAACGCCTTCAAGAAACCCGGTCTGAATCTCTACGTCCTTGATTATTCAGGTTCGATGAGCGGCTCGGGGCACCGGCAGCTCACCGCCGCCCTCGAAGAAATTATGATCGAGTCGAAAGCCGCGCAGAATTTCCTCCAGGCCTCCGCCACCGAGAAGAATGTTTTCTTCGTCTTCGAAAGCGATGTCCGGCGAATGCCGGAAGTCATCGGCGGCGGCCCTGAACTCGAGCGTCGCTACCGCGAACTCGCCGAGATTGAGGTGGGTGGCGGCACGGCGCTTTATGAAGCGGTCGCCGAAGCCCTGGATTTCGCGGAGTCCGAAGACCTCGATTATTACTCACCCTCGATCATCGTCATGGCCGACGGCCACCCCAACGGCGCGATGAGCCCCAGCGCCTTCGCCACGCTCTACCGCGAGCGGAATCTCGACATCCCCATCTTCTCCATCCTCTTCGGCGATGCGTCCGAAGACCAAATGGAAGACTTGGCAGACCTCAGTCGTGCCCGCGTTTTCGACGGCAGAGAAGATCTCACCGGCGCCTTCCGCACCGTTCGAGGGTACAACTGATAAACGGCTCACCCAGGCAGCTCTTCATCGGTTTGCTCAGCGGTCTGGCCGTGTTTTTTGGCCTCTGGACAGGCCTTGGCTGGAACATTTTCCTGGCCGCAGGCCTCGCAGCCGGCACCTATGTCGGCACCTACATCCTGAGTAAACCGCGCCTGCGCATCGGCCAAATTCGAGTCGACGCCCTCCCCGACGGTGATGCCCTGAAACGCCTCATGCTCGATGCCAAAGACGACCTCGACACCATCAAGCGCGCGGGCAAGCAGATCTCCAATCTGCCCATTCGCCAGGAAACCGAGAAACTCTACATCACCGGCGTGCGCATTCTGGAGTACCTCGAGAAGAATCCCGACCGCATCCCCGGCGCCCGCCGTTTCCTGAATTATTACCTCAATACCGCCGTCGACATCCTCG
>CAZJTS010000137.1:4228-5840 GCA_964548975.1 uncultured Fastidiosipila sp. | reverse complement strand
AGCTTTTCACCTAAGTGGTGCTCACGGCCGGACTTGAACCGGCACGGATTTCTCCGGCGGATTTTAAGTCCGCTGCGTCTGCCGATTCCGCCACGCGAGCGTCTTACTCAACTAAGTGCCTGACAATACTACCACCGACTATTTAGCTTGTCAAGGATTTCGGGAAAATACTTGGGCAAATGATGGGTATCTTATTCTCTAGCCCCAGGCGCTACTGTACCATTTTTAGCGAAACTTCACCTGCACCACGCCGATTTACTATAGAATAGAGCAGATAGAAAACCAGGAGGTACTGTCGTGAACATATTTAGACAAACATTTAGGCGATCCGGGAGTTGGGTGAATTTTCGCCAACTTTTCGATCAGCTTTTTACCAGCACTGAAGGCAAAGGTTCGAAAAAGCGACTACATTGGTCATTGATTCTCGTCCTTACCCTTGTAGCGCTCTTTATATACTTCTTTGTAGCACTGCCCTCCCTCAGTCCCATGGGTACGGAGTTTTATTTCTTCATTATTCTGGGGATAGCCATTTATTGGCTGCTTACCCTCTTTCTGGGCCGCAAGCCTACTTCGCTCCTGCCCTTCAAAGTTTCTTTGATCGCAGCCGTATTGTGCGTTGCGATCCCCTTTGTCGGGAGCTTCATCTCCTCGCCCTTTTTCAGAGCAAAGTCCTACGCCAGCCTCATTACTTTACGAGAAGGCGACTTCGCTTCTGAGGTCGATCAGGTGTCGGTCTCCCAAGTCCCCATTGTGGATAGAGAAGCTGCGGGGGTCATTGGCGAAAAGCAGCTCGGCGCCATGGG
Source organism: uncultured Fastidiosipila sp. (assembly GCA_964548975.1). Lineage (GTDB taxonomy): Bacteria > Bacillota > Clostridia > Saccharofermentanales > Fastidiosipilaceae > JAAYZH01. The sequence continues at coordinate 5,037 of CAZJTS010000137.1, read as the reverse complement.
TGATCTCGTTTCGCAGTTCGATATCGGCAGCAATTACTCACAGATCAATATCGCGGGTAAACCCATTCGCGTCTCTCCCTTGCGCTATGCCGGGCTGATCAAGTACCTGGGTAATTTCCGTAATGGTATCGAATACTACATCAGCGTCGATATGACTACTCAGGACGGGCAACTCCATCAGCTGGAAGCACCTATTTTCTACTCGGAGAGCGACTACCTCTTGCGAGATCTCGACCGACATATCCGCTTACAATTTCCTTTCGCGCTCTTGGGTGAGACCAACTTCGAAATCGATGATGAAGGCCATGCCTACTATGTCACCCCTCGACTGACGAAACGTATCGGTTTCTTCAACGGCCTGGATTCCATCGGCGTTATCCTCACCAATGCCAATACCGGCGAATCCACCTATTACCCCACGGGTGAGATCCCGGCCTGGGTCGATCGCGCCTATCCGTCCGAGCTGATCATCCAGCAACTGGATTGGTACGGCATGTATGGTGGCGGATACATTAACTCGATCTTTGGCCAAAGAAATGTCCGCTCCACGACCGACGGCTACAATTACATCTCTCTCGGCAGCGATATCTATGCGATCACCGGCGTGACTTCAGTCCGGGCGGACACGTCCAATCTCGGCTTCTATTACGTCAATCTGCGCACGAAGGATGCGGTCTTCTATTCCCGGCCTTCAGCGACCGAGAGCGCCGCGATGGCCAGTGCCGCCGGTAAGGTGCAGGAGAAAAACTACCGCCCCACCTTCCCTGTAATCCTGAATATCCAGGATCGCCCGGTTTATTTCATGTCCC
>CAZJTS010000137.1:0-4218 GCA_964548975.1 uncultured Fastidiosipila sp. | reverse complement strand
CAAGGATCAGTCCTTAACGGCCAAAATGTTCGCTCTCGTCGACGCCGAACAATTCACGGACGTCGTCGTCGGTAACACGGTTTCAGAGGTGATGAGTGCCTACTATGAAATCAATCCCGGCTCCGGGGGCGGCCTCACCGAAGACCTCGAAGATATCACCATCAAGTCCATTGTGCCTATGGTGGTTGAAGGGAATACAATTTACTATCTGACGGTAGAAGAGAACGAGCAGATCTATCAGGCCAGTCCGGAAACCTTAGGGCCCTCAATCGCCTTCCTGAAGCCGGGTGACAAACTCAAGGTGCTGACTTCAACTTCTGAGCAGCTCTCTGTCATCTTGACGCTGACCCAGGAGTAGCAACAGTAACGCTTCGATTATAAAAAGAGGTGATCCACGAGTCACCTCTTTTTCATATTACAAATACTGCGCTCTCGGTCCGCCGATATATTTCAAGCGACTTCGGCCCGCGGTGATTCGTGCCTGACCGATGGTCCGATGTTTCAAGCGAAGCGGCACCACAACCGGTCTGAGGTGCATCCCGATCAGGACGCCTCCGATATCCATACCCGCTCCTGCCTTGAGTTGCTCAACGAGACAGGGTGCTTCGGCTCTTTCCCAGAAGGCTACGGCCAAAGAACCGCCTGCATTGAGGCTCGGGACAGCATTGACGGGCGTCAAGCCCAGTTTTTGGGCCAAAGCCTGCTCAATCACAAGCGCGCGATTCAAATGCTCGCAGCACTGTACCGCAAGTTCAAGACCTGCAGACTTTGTCTCCTTCAAAACTTCATCGATGATAACTCTGCCGATTTCGGCAGAAGAGTTTTTGCCGGGTTGATCCCCTTGAACTTCACTGGAAGATCCGCCGATGAGTATGACATCGCCTTCCGGCAACTGGGAAAGTTCAATCAGCTCGCTGATGTTATCTGTAATCTGTGTTTTCAGCTCTGGCCAGTTTAGGTTGTCCATAGGAGCCTCCTTTTGGGTCACCCAGAACGAGTTGCCCACCGCACTCAGTGAAATCAGATCAGCTGTCTCAAGCTCTCTTAGCCAGGATAAGGTTTCTTCTATGGATTCAAAATTGAAGAGTAAGCGAATCTCAGCTACAGCTAAGCGAGGATAACGCTTCAGTAAGTTCTGCAGGTCTGCCTCAGTTCGTTTCAGATAATGGACACGTAAATGCTGGTCGGTCAGGTCTTCGATGGTTGCGGCTAAATTCTGAAAGAGGATATAACCTTCCAATCTCGCCTGCTTGGACCGGTAGCTCAGAAGATAGGTGGGATAAACATCGACAACGTGCTCATCCCCCAACGCGATATCGTCTTGAAAGGCCCGGGCTGCCTGGCCGCTGTCCAGTGTGTTTTCGAATTCAGCGATATTTAAGCCAATTTCCTCGGCAATCTCGAGCTGAACATCGCGGCGCTGAACCTTACGACCTTCGACGAATATCCCCTCGCGCAAGCGTCTGAGATAGGCGGCTGCTTGTTCCGGCTCGCCAACTAACTCGGTTGCTTTATAGGCGATATTGGCAGGTAATCCGGCCGGATCCTCTTCGCTGAACAGATCGAAACGGGCGGCATCGAAGGGCATCGCGGTTTCCGCCTCGGGTTCATCCCAATATGCGGCAATTACCCGATTGGCATGAGCGAAGCCTTTGGCCTCTACCTGGTAGCTAGCCTCATCCTCTCTCAAGTCAGGCACCAGATAGCCCATATGGATTCGCAGTTCTACAGAATCCGCAAGCAGAGTTTCCAGCGCTCTGAGCTCAGGTTCAGATCCCCAGCACCACGAACAGAATGGATCCGTCACGATATCGATGATTAGTTTGTCTTCCATTGCTACCTCGTTTCTGCTTTCAGTGTAGCGAAAGAACAGCCCCTAAGAGGGCTGAAATCATACAGGACCTTAAAGGGTGGACTTAGGGTCTCTGAGCTGTAAGACACGCCGTTCGTAGGCTTTGGTCGCCAGGTCTTCGAAGGGCAGGCTGATTTCTCGTCCCAGGATGTCGGAGGCCCAGCGTTTGACGAAGGGCGGATTCATAATGAGGAAGGGCCCCAGTACACTGGTGCCGATGAAATTTCGGTAATGAATGCCTTCCCTGTCGCTATCTTCATTGAGCCCCAGACCGCGCTTCACATAACAGAAGGTCGGGAATTCCGGATCATCGAGATAGTGTTGCGTGAACTGGGCTTTGGCCCCGACAATATCAATGCCTTCGCGAGAGCCGAGAAAGAGAGAATTGAGACGCTTCATCATCTGGCGCTTCGCGTGAATGGGAAAGATGCCTAGAGCGGGTATCCTCTCCCCTGCATCAGTCTCAATGTAGTTGCCGAGAATCTCCATGGCATTGCCCAGCCAGAGGAAATGGACTCGATTCTGGATGGCCTTTCGAATGTCTTCTTTGTGCGGCATGAGTCGCTCGATCGCCTGTTCCTGTGTCTTTTCGGACATCGGTGCCATGAACACAAGATCGACGTCCGTACGGATGAATTTCGGCGTGTCCAGCATTTGGGTTTCATAGATTTCAGCATCGGGAAAGAGGCGGCGCAGATAATCCATGTCGCCGATTTCGCCGAAGAGGTTCGCTATTTCAGGGTACAAAAATTCGATGATCATCCTTGGGCCTCGATCCTTTCGACAACTTTAGCACCCATTTTGCGGGTGATCAGCTCGGTGTCCAGGTCTTTCAGTATGCAGATCGTATCGACGTCCTCATAGCGAATGACCTCCGGAATCCGGTCATAGGATTCCTCCAAGGTGATACGTTCCTCGGGTACTCCGGCCAAACGCAAACAGAATGCGAAATCCAAATACCTAAGGCCACAACAAATCACTTGTTTAATGTCCGGTGCATTTAAGTAAGAGAAGTCATTATCGTAGATCCAGGCGATGTTCTCGAGGTTTTTCCCACCGGCCTTAAACTCGCCGTTGGCCAAAACCACCGCCTTCTGACCGGGCTCCTTACGTACGAAGTCGAAGGTTCTGGATGACGCAATAGGGTTGCAGGCTTTGGCCAAAACCGTGAGCACGCGCTTACCGCGCACTTCTTTGTCGAAAAACCTGGATGCGACCACTTCGATTGCCTCAGACTGCTCCGAGAGGAATTCCCAGCTGAAATCAAGCTGATGCAGAACCGTCGCAGCCGCAAGGAGGTTATAGAGATCAACGATGTTGGAAGTCGGTAGCTTAAACGCTCTTTGCTCGCCTTTGGCCGAGAAGATCGCGCTCTGTTTCCGGAGGTCTGCCGATACCACCTGATAGTCAGCCTCCGGACTCCGGAAGCCACAAGCTGAACAAGTATAACGACCGATGTGATTATAGCGAATGAACTCCGGCGTCAAGGGGGACATACATTGAGGACAATTGACAAGATCTTTGATTCGGGAATGGCGATCCTCTGCCTCGCCTTCGAGTAAAGGCACGGAGATGCCGGTGCGCGGATTCTCGGGGCTCAGTAATGAAGAGATCAGGTCATCGGTATTGACGATAAGCTTTACGGTCTCCGGTAAGGCTTTCTCAAGAACAGAAACAATAAAATCAGGATGTGCGTTACGGGCATACGAGTCGCGGAAGAGATTCGTGATCACCAGGTAGTCCGTGGTCATTTGGCCATAGATTCTGAGGGCTGAGCGCTCATCGATCTCCAGGATGGCGTAAGGGTAACGGTTCTCACCTAAGAAGGTAGAGAAGCCCACATAACTGCTGGCAATACCGTTCAAGGTATTCGACCCGAAGCTGTTATGCATGTAGTCTTTACCGGCCAGTTCTAAGTACTTGCCGATCAGGTTTGCGGTCGTGGTTTTGCCGTTCGTTCCGGTTACACCGATGACTGTGCCGGCTTTCGCCACGTGGGCCAAATACCGGGGATCGATCTTCAAAGCCAACATGCCGGGAAAATGCGTGGCGTTCTTACCGAAGAGGCGCATGATCCCGTGCACGGTTTTGGCCATGATCTGGGCCAGATAAAAACGGATGGGTTTCGCCATGTAGAGTCTTCCTTTATTACATTGCTTATATACTATTGTAAACTAAAAATACCCCGCAGCCATGACGGGCAACAGGGTATTCTGGTGATCCGCGAGGGGCTCGAACCCTCGACCCTCTGATTAAAAGTCAGATGCTCTACCAACTGAGCTAGCGGATCATGGCTGGGATGGCAGGTTTCGAACCTGCGAATGCGGGAGTCAAAGTCCCGTGCCTTACCACTTGGCTACACCCCA
>CAZJTS010000136.1:0-5875 GCA_964548975.1 uncultured Fastidiosipila sp. | reverse complement strand
CCGATGAGATTTTCTACAATCCACGCCATGAGTATACGAAGGGCCTGATGCGTTCGATACCGTCCGTCACCAGGATCGGCGAGAAACTTCGCCCGATCACCGGTACCCCGATCGATCTGCTGAACCTGCCGAAGGGCTGTCCTTTTGCGCCCCGCTGCGAGCAGGCGATGAAGATCTGTATCCAGGAGCGTTGTCCCAGAATGGAAATCAACCCGAATCATCTGGCGGCCTGCTGGATGAATGCCAAACCGGAGACCTCGTCACCGGCGCCGGAAAGGATGTGATTCCGGATGAATCAGACACCACTTGTCGAGGTCCGTGACCTCAAACAATATTTCCATATCAACGTCGGCATGTTCCGTTCCAAGCCGCTGAAAGCCGTGGACGGCGTCTCGTTCGCGATCAATGAAGGCGAGACTCTAGGCCTGGTCGGTGAATCCGGCTGCGGCAAAACCACAGTAGGCCGCACGCTCCTGAACCTCTATGAACCCACCGGCGGCGAGATCTACTATAAGGGTAAGCCCGTACGCACACGTGCTGAGATCAATGAGTTCCGCAAGAAGGCCACGATGGTGTTCCAAGATCCTTACTCCTCGCTGAACCCGCGCATGACCGTGTCGGATATCATCGGGGAATCCCTGGATATCCATAAACTCTATAAGAACAGGCAGGAGCGTCAGGCGCGTATCCTTGAGCTGATGGACCACGTCGGTCTGAACAGTGAGCACGCCGCCCGTTACGCCCACGAGTTCTCAGGTGGCCAAAGGCAACGCATCGGGATAGCCCGGGCTTTGGCCGTGAACCCGGACTTCATCGTCTGCGATGAGCCGGTGTCCGCGCTCGATGTGTCGATCCAGGCACAGGTTATCAACATGTTCGGCGAACTCCAGGAGAAACTGGGGCTGACCTATCTCTTTATCGCCCACGACCTGCTGGTCGTCCGCCATATCTCGAACCGCATCGCCGTCATGTATCTGGGCAAAATCGTGGAGCTTGCCCCGGCCGGCGACATCTACGATACACCGCTCCACCCTTACTCGAAGTCCCTGATTTCCGCCGTTCCGCTGCCAGATCCCCAAGCGGCGAGGACCCACCAACGGATCGTCCTCGAAGGTGACATCCCGAGCCCGCTCAACGCGCCCTCCGGTTGCCGTTTCCGCACCCGTTGCCCTTATGCGGTGGCGCGCTGTGCCGAAGAGGATCCGGAATTCCGGGAGATCAAGCCCGGCCATTTCGCCGCCTGTCACCGGGTGGACGAGATTAACTGACGATTCAGTGTAGCCATCAAGGCTATTTTGAATAAATTTCTTTTGCAGAAAGGAAGAAAGACAATGAAAAAACTATTCGCAATGCTATTGACCTTATCGGTCGTGCTGAGTGTCGCCGCCTGCGGTCCGGGTAACCCGACCAACGCACCGGGGACCGACGGCACGCAGGGCCAGACCGCTGAGCCTGCCGGTACAGAACCGGGCACAACGGAGCCGGGAGCCACAGAACCCGGAACCACCGATCCCGAGCCGAGCACAGGCGGCAGCTCAATCGCTGTTTCACTCGCCTCTGAGCCTGACAACATCGACCCGGCCATGAACTCCGCAGTTGACGGTGCGACCATGATCGTTCACCTCTTCTCCGGTTTGGCCAAATGGGGCCAGGCCGAAAACGGTGACCTCGCCATCATGCCTGACGCCGCCGAAGAGCTGGTCGAAGGTGTCGAGAACGAAGACGGCACAGTTACTTATACCTACACCCTGCGTGACGGTATGACCTGGTCCGACGGTGAACCCGTGACCGCACAGGACTTCGAATTCGCCTGGCAGCGCGCCGCTTCACAGGAGCTCGCCGCTGACTACAACTACATGTTCGAAGTTATCGACGGTTACGCTGATGTCTGGGCTGAGGATGCCTCGGCTGACGCCAAGCTGAACGTCACAGCTGTTGATGAAAAAACGCTGGAGGTGACTTTGGCCAATGCAGTCTCCTACTGGGATGAGCTGCTCGCTTTCCCGACCTACTTCCCTGTCAGAGAAGATGTCGTGTCGAACGAAGGCTGGGCAACCGATCCTTCCACTTACATCAGCAACGGCCCGTACAAGATGACCGGTTGGGAACACAACAGCGTCATCACCCTCGAGAAGAACCCCGACTGGTATGAAGCCGACACCGTCACCATGGACAAGATCGAATTCTATCTGTCCGACGACTCGAATAACATGCTGGCCAACTTCAAGAGCGGCGCCTGGCAGCTGATCGACGACGTCCCGACCAATGAAATCGCAGCCCTCCAGTCCGAATACGCTGACGAATTCTTCGTCCAGGGCCAGATCGGTACCTACTATGTCAGCTGGAACGTCAACAAGGACATCCTGCCTGAAGGCACCGACCTCACCGGTGACGAAGCTGAGACGGCCAAAGCCGAGATCAGAAATGCGCTCGCACTGCTCTTCGACCGCAACTACGTCGTCAACGACATCGCTCAGGGCGGTCAGGTCCCCGCATCGTCCTTCGTTGCTATGGGTATGACCGATGCTGACGGCACCGAATTCTATAAGAACGCCGGCAGCGAGTCCTTCGACGGCTACTACGACGTATCCGAAGCCGCAATCGAAGGCAACTTCGCCGCAGCTATGGAAACCCTGAAGAAGTACTATGCTTTCGACGAAGGCAGCCAGAAGTTCACCGACTTCCCGACCCTGAACTATCTCTACAACACCAGCGAAGGCCATAAGGCCATCGGTGAGTACCTGCAGAGTGCTCTCGCCACCGTCGGCATCACCATGAACCTGGAGAACCAGGAATGGAACACCTTCCTCAACACCCGTAAAGAAGGTAACTACGATGTCGCCCGTAACGGCTGGATCGCTGACTACAACGATCCCATCTCCTTCCTGGATATGTGGACCTCCGGTTCCGGTAACAACGATGTCCAGTTCGGCAAAGGCGATCACGCCGAAGTCAAACTCTACAGCGTCGACCTCACCGAATTCGGTCTGGACACCAAAGTCGAGAACGGCACCTGGGCCGAAACCTATGACGCCCTGATCTCCGCGATCAAGACCACCACCGACCTCGATGACCGCTACCAGATGATGCACATGGCAGAAGACCTGCTCATGAGCACCGGCGCCATCACGCCCATCTACTTCTACACCGACCTCTACATGCTGGACGATTCCGTCAAAGGATTCTACTCCACACCACTCGGCTATAAGTTCTTCACTTATGCTACGGTTGGATAAGAGGTTAGACTCAGGGTTGGATCCCGATTTCGGGACCAGCTGAGCGCGAAATCGCGCACAATTGAATAGCCCACCAAGCAAAGGGCCCCCGGAGAGACGTACTTGGTACGGATCACCGGGGGTCTTTTGTGTGGTTTTACGTACCGTTTAGTTCTGTGGTCTCGATTTCAGGTTATGCGCAGGGCTTAAACGGAGCGGCTCACAATACTCGGGATTTTGGCCAAGGTAAGTAGTTGGGTATTCTACTTGGGAAGCCAATTATTCCTAGGTTGTGGCGAGGTCTTTGCAACTTAGGAAAAAATGGCCAAATTTTCCGGGTGTGCAAGCTTCTCCTACCATTAATCACACACGATCTGAAATAAGATCCGCTGAAATACTCATTAGTTGAAATTCTTTCCCGGATCGGTTGCACTATCGAAAAATTCGGCTCTCGGTTGTCCATGCCATTCGGTCCAGATGTGCACTGACCTCTAGCTGATCCCAATGCACATCTGGAAAGTTTGGCAGTCGCTTCTCAACAGCCAGCTTAGTAAGCCCAGAAACCCAGATCGAGAACACAAACCTAAACCCAATACCAATGGTACAATCAAGCCTTGCCAGCAGGCCGGGACTGGTCTACTCTAGCAAAAGAAAATTCGAGGTGAGCTACATGGCAAACGACAAGGTCCAAACCTATGAAAAACTCCCGCCCATCGTCGGGCAGACGTTTGCGGGGCGTTTTTTCGGCAGCAAGTCATTCCTCGGCCTCCTGCTCAGGACGGCCTTGCCTGTGGCTGTCCAAAACCTGATCACCTCCACGGTCAACATGATCGACACCGTCATGATCACACCGCTCGGCGCCGACTCAATCGCCGCGGTCGGCCAGGTCAATATGTTCTTTTTCTTCTACGCTGTCTTCCTCTTCGGAATCAACAACGGCGGCTCCATCTTTTACGCGCAGTATCATGGCAGAGGTGACCAACACGGCATACGCTCGATCTTGGCCATTTGCCTCCGATTATCACTCGTCGTGAGCCTGATGTTTACGGTTGCCTCACTCGTCTTCCGCGTGCCGCTCATGCGACTCCTCGCGCCGGAACCCGAACTCGTCCGCATTGGCAGCGACTACCTCTTCATACTGGCCTGGTCGTTCCCGGCCTTCGCCCTGACACAGCTCTTCAGCATTGCCTTGAGGAGTATCGGCCGGCCAAAAATCAGCATGCATGCCTCTATCCTGGCCTTCGCGATCAATGTGGTTCTGAACTATATTCTGATCTACGGCAAGCTCGGTTTTCCGGCTCTGGGCGTCCGCGGCGCTGCTATTGCCACGATTATTGCCCGCTTTGCTGAAATGCTTTGGGTGCTGTTTTTCGCGCTGAAGAAGGACTCGCCGGTCCGCGTGCCCTGGCGTTTCCTTGCAAAATTCGATGCCCTGATGACACGCCAATACTTTCGCTTCGCCACACCGGTCATCATTACCGAGTCACTGTGGTCGTTTTCTCAGCTTCTGTTTACGATGGCCTATGTCCGCATCAGCACGGAAGCCGCGGCAGGTATTCAGTTATCGGGGACGATTCAGAATTTCTTTTATATCCTTGCCATGAGCCTGGCCGCAGCATCCGCAGTGGTTGTTGGGAATGCCCTCGGCGCGAACGAAGATGCGGATCGAGTGCTCAGACCTTTGGCCGCTCGGATCGTTCGGTTAACGGTCACGATTGGTTTGGTTTGCGCACTTGCCGCGATTCTGGTACCCGATGTATTCCTTTTGGTCTTCCAGAATCTGACGCCGGCCCTCCACGAAATCACCGCTAACCTTCTGAGGATCCGCGGTCTCTTCCTGATCATACGTTTCCTGAACTCCGTTATGATTCTGGGTATTTACCGCGCCGGCGGAGACGTAAAAATCCCCATGCTGGTAGAGCTGGCCACCATCTATCTCTTCGCCGTCCCGGCAGTGTTCATTGTAGGACTCGTTCTGCAGTGGGGGATCTACTGGGCACTGATTATTGTGTCCTTGGAAGAACTCCTGAAGCTTGTGATCCTGTATCCGCGGTATGTTAAGGGTAAGTGGTTGAATTACGTGTAGCTACTGAACATCCAAGGGCACGCGTTGCTTAGGTGCAGGGAAGGCGCGGTTCAGTTCATCCAGATCTTCTTCGCTTAGTGAAATATCGGCTGCGGTGCGATTCTCCTCAACATGTTTAATGCTCGAGGCCTTGGGTATGGCGATTACATTCTCGTTTGAGAGGACAAATGCCAAAAGAATTTGGAATTTGGTGACATCGTGTTTTTTGGCCAGATCCGCGATCACAGGATGACCGAGCAGTTCACGGCGCAAATCGCCTGCTTGAGCTAAGGGGCAATAAGCCATAAATGCCATTTCTTTATCTCTCAGGTAGGGCAGCAGTTCGAATTCGGCTCCCCGGCTACCGAGATGATAGAGGTTTTGGACGACGGCACAGTTTTGGCCACCGTCTATTCTCAGGAGCGTTTCCAGACTCTTGAGGTCGAAGTTGGACACGCCCCAATTGCGGATCTTGCCTTTGGCTCGAAGTTCTTCCAGACCACGCACCGTTTCCTTAAGCGGGATGGAGCCCGGCCAATGCAGGAGATAGAGATCCACATAGTCTGTACCCAAACGGTCAAGGCTAGCTTGGCAG
>CAZJTS010000135.1:0-5903 GCA_964548975.1 uncultured Fastidiosipila sp. | reverse complement strand
CGTCCGCTTCCGTTACTGTACGGCTGTCCAGCTCTTCACCGTTCTTCAAAAGGCGAATCGTGATCGACTCAGGGCGTTTGCCGTCCTGGTTATCACTGTCGTTCCAGGTCTTAGATCCGGCAACGGCTGTCGTTGTAGCTAAGGTATTGGAGAAGAAGATCGTCTCACCGATTACAAACTCCGTCTGGTTCTTTGGAACATCTGTAATCGTAAAGTAGATCGGTGTCTCATTCGCTTCATATCCACTTGGTGGTTTAATTTCACGCAGAGAGTAACGAGCGTCTTCATAGATCACCCATCCATAGTTCGTCTGGTTACCAGCAATAATTACGTTCCCATCTACATTTGTAGTAAAAAGAACATCTTCACCATATTTATCTTTGATAGGCTGGTCTATCCCTAGGCTATTGGTTCTGTAAAGTTGGAAAATCGCACCTTCCAGACCCTTACTAAAATCACCTGATTCATACTTCTTTAGTCTTATGTACGGGTTACTCGCTGTTCCCTCACCGTCAGATACAATATTTACATTGTTCGTAGTCGAATCTGAATAGCCTTCCACTGAAGCAGTGTTCGAATAAAGCACATTTCCATGTCCCAAGACGCGTGCTTTATAAGTTATCTCGACTCTCTGTTTATTTGGAATCGTCATATGCAAAGTTGCATTCTCGAAATAAAAAGATGTTTCGATTCCAGCAGGGGAAACTTCCAGGCTCTCCGGGTCGAAGCGCAAATTTGGAGATAGCTTATCCATAAGAGTCAGTTCACTGGCACCTGGCAGGAGATCTAGTCCATCCGGGTTGATAAGAATTCTATAGCTTGCCTGGTAACCATTTTCGGCGTTCGGAGCACTTTGAAGAGACTTCTCAATTGGTGTATAGGTATGTGTGGCTTCTACTTTATTCGAAGGTGTATCACCCCAGTAGGCTGTGTTAGCAAGCTTATATCCATCTTCTACATTTAGGGCTGCTGCATTCAAAGCACGAAGGGCAGCCTGACCTTTTACAATCAGTGCATAGCGTATAATGTATCTTTCGTAGAATTTACCACTGTTCTTGGGGAACTGTGCGATCTTAATAAGGGCGCCTGTTTCAGTGTCTTCTATATCAATGAGCGCATTCCATTCATCCCATTGACTGTATACATTTCCACCAATAACTTTTACTTCATAAGCAGAATGCAGCTTCAGGTATTCAACTGGAAACTGATCTGCGATTTCTACAGGCTCTGAATTTACATTATCCAGAGCAAGTTCATACATGAAAGTTGGATAGCTTATTCCATCGATTACCGTAAAGGATTGGCCAGTTAACTTTTTCTGAATATGGTTTCTGATCACAACGGTTTCGGCTTCATCGGTGACTGTGATTTCACCCGACCTGACAGAAACCCGGTTGATGTGTCTGCTCAAATAATCAAGGCCAGACTCAAATGCCTCTAACCATTCCGCATTAACATCCGTTTGAAACTGAACTTTGATTTCTCGGTCTTCCGTATGCGCCTGAAGACCAGGGATTGTCTTTTCTGCATCCTGATAAAAGATGATTTCAAAGAATTTATCATCATACTGGCTTCCTTCAGTGATCGCAAAGGACTCCCCTTGCAATAAACCACTAATCGCCAATGTTTCCATGCGCAAATGATCATAGACATGTTTCCCATTCACATATTGACGAGGGAGCGTATCCTTAATGATCAATGATGCGTGCCCTTCGGGTCTGACATGAACAGCGATTTCCCAGGTGATAGATTCTTGTGTAGTTTCAACCGCATTCTTAACGACACTTAGTCTTGCTTCTTCAGCTACGGGAATTCTTCCGCTACCTTCTGCTTTTTGGCCATCTACTTCAACGTGATTCTTGACGGTAATATCTGCGATCGCTTCGGGCGCTACATTGGTTATCGTTTCGTATTCAAACGTATAAGCATATGCCTCGTCTGTATCCGGGATTCTATAGCGCCAGGAAATCAGCTGACCGTCTCCATTTTCAGTGGTTTCCAATTCGCTCCAGGGCACGAGACGAATCTCTTGATTCCCATCCGCTTTACCGACAATAATACGGACGCCGTCACCTGAATAAGCCATAATTTCCTGAGACGTAGGATCAATGGTATCGACGACATCTTTACCCGCGAGTGAAACTTTCTGGGCAGTATTCAGTTCGATTACCCACGGTAAACGGACCTGCTGACCGTCTGATTCCGCTTGCCCGTTAACGTTTTTACGCAAAGAACGAAATCGTATCTGGTTCTCAAAGGTCCTGCTGGCCATATTGACCTCAGGATCCTCATGGCTCGACGCGAGAATCGTATTTCCAGTTTCAGCAATCGTACCGTCTCCCGTGATTTTGTCATAATCTACGTTCGCCGTATACTCCAGTGTGAATACTTCACCATCAGACATGGAAGAGATTACGGTAGAAAAGCCATCCGGTCCTTCGGTCAGCGGATCAAGAGATACTTCCCCATGTAGATTCGATTTGGCCCGTAGGCTTCCTTGCAAATACTGCAGGGCTGTACCTGACAGGAGATCCTTCAGCTCTACGTTGGTATTCTCCCCTTTCGAATTGACGCTGACCGTGTAACGAATACGATCATTTTCCTGGTCGAACCAACCATCTTTTCGAACGGTTAATGAACTCTCTACGACTGGTTCCTCCGTGAAATCCAGGTTTAGTTCAAGTGTATCCGTAAAAGAGATCGATGACTGGGTTCCATCAAACCGTACTGTACCTTTCAAATTGAATCTTACGTTTGCACTTTGCGCTAAGCGAGAGAAATTCGGGTCATTTTCATTAAACTTCACATAGAGTCGATCGCCTTCGATACGAAAAGTATTGCCACGTACTTCACTGCTTCCATGTTCGTCTACGACAGCAATGGTAAATGTACTATTCAATGCATCCAGTTGAAGTCCACCCGGTAATTGATACGACATTTCGGATGTATCACTGAATTGCCAGGACTCCGATTCACGAAAGCTAAAGGATAAAGAATAGCCCGCATTTTTTCGAACGATGTATCTCCCGCTTTCATCCATAGGTATAGGACTTCCATCCAGATGCACAAGAGAAAAGCTCGTAAGTGCCCCCTGCAAATCCGTACTGTTTTGCATCTGGTAAAACGGGGTAGTCTCTTCATTTTCCGGTGTTGTGTTTGCTTGCGTCTCGTCAAACACCTCACCTGACGCAGCGGGTAGACTTGCACCGGTTTCGGGGACATTCTTTCCTGACACCGCTTCTTCTACGGCAGATAGCTCAAGTGAATCTTCCGCAGCCAGTACGCCTGGAATTTTCTCATCAGTAACAGTGCCCTCTGGGATAGTCTCTGCCGATACAGATACCATGAGAACTGGAGCATTGAGCAGGACCAGATTGAATGCCAATAGACATGGCAAAAATTTACGCATGACACGTTGCTTCATAATCATATTTCCCCTTCTTTTCTACACAGCAAGCATAGACGAACAGCTCAGACAAGCTGAGTCATTCTTTGTTCTTTTCTTTTTGCTAAATCACAATATGAATACGTATACTAAACAAGTTTCTCCCCCGAGAATCAAAATTACAATATCACGCTATAGCGAACAGAGCTATGAAAGTATTGCTAAGAAACAATGATATATTGTCTCTTGTAATTTATGCCACGCATTTTCAACACAGAACCCCTCATTTACGAACAGTAGGCAAGCTTGACATGCATCTCAGCCCTCTAGAATCCCCTCCTTTCTTATGCTACTGTAGTCAAAGTCAATCTACGCAGGAGACCTTATGTTCCAGAATATTGTTCGCCGGATCCAGAACCATCCTTTGATCTTCACACTCACACACCTACGCGGGAACCCTCGGGCCTGTACCTATACCGAGCCATTGTGGGGAATTCCCCATGCGCTCTATAGCCCCTATATGACGGTTTATATGTATGCACTTGGGCTTGACGATATTGCGATCGGGACGGTCATCTCCATCGGCCTGGCTTTCCAGGTGTTTTCCGCACTCCTGGGCGGACTTATCACCGATCGCATCGGCAGAAGGCTGACGACCTTCATCTTCGATATTTTGTCCTGGTCTGTCCCTGTGCTGATCTGGGCATTTTCGAATTCCATGTGGATGTTTGTAGCGGCGGCCATCGGGAACGGCTTCTGGCAGATCACGAATAATTCCTGGACGTGTTTGCTGGTAGAGGATGCCGAGCAGGATCAGCTGGTGAATATCTATACCTGGATCACCATTGCCGGCTTACTGTCCGTCTTCTTCGCTCCGATCGCAGGGCAGCTTATTCGCCATTACGGACTCATTCCGGCCATGCGAGCGATCCTGATTTTCACCTTTGTTTCTATGACCGCGAAATTCCTCTTGCTCTTCGCCTTTACGACAGAGACCCGAGCCGGCCAAAGACGCCGGGACGAACTTCGCCACATCAGTCTCAAGACCCAGCTACTGCAGTACAGGCCCGTGATTCGAGCTATGTTACGGCAGAAGCAGGTTGTTTTCATCTTTCTTCTTATGGTGCTGGTCCAGATCAGCAGTACGATCACCTTAAACTTCTTTGCGCTCTACGTAACCGAAGATCTGGGCATCGGAGAAGCATTCCTGTCCTATTTCCCGCTCATCCGCGCGGGGATTATGTTCCTCCTGATTTTCGGTATTCAGACGCGCCTGAATCGCCTGCCATTTCGTATTCCGCTGGGCTTTGGCCTGGGACTCTACGCACTGGCGCAAGTCTTATTACTCGTGGCACCAAACGGTCGCCTCCCCATGCTGTTCGTCTATACAGCGGTGGAAGCCTTTGCCTTTTCGCTGGTTATCCCGCAACGTGATGCTCTGCTGACCATCTTCCTGGACGAGAACGAAAGAGCCAGACAGCTCTCGCTGATCGATGCTGCGGTCGTTGCCCTGAGTGCACCTTTCGGGATGCTGGCAGGCTGGTTATCCGATCAGGATCGGAGATTACCGTTTGTCCTGAATATCTTGTGCTATCTGATCTGCCTTCTGCTCGTTCTATCGGCCCGGGGGCTCCACACGCAGGAAGAATAAAATAAAAAAATCACCTCTTACCGGCTGAGAATGCCGCACAAGAGGTGAAATTCGTTTATGCATGCTGGAGGGCCAGACGCCTTACAGCCCGCATCTACCGATGCTTCCGATTATAGACGTAGAGCAGGACCAGCAGTCCTGCGAGCCCTAGCAGCTGGATCACCAGCCCTTGATAGCCGACGTTTCGCTGTCCCAGTACTACCATGGCCAGGCAAACGAGGAGGACGAGAATACTAAGAATGACTTTACCCTTCACTTTCATACGCCTACCCTTTCAGACCGCCAACGGTCATACCTTCCAGAATCTTCTTTTGTACCAGGATGTACAGCAGCAGGACCGGCACCATCACAATGACAAGGCCGGCATACATAACCCCCGTTTCGGATTGCGATCGCGAGTCTGCCATCAGGAAACGCACGCCGACCGGCAAGGTCGCTTTTTCTTTGCTCAGGAAGGTGAATGCGAGTACGTACTCATTCCAGAAGGCCAGAAACTGGAACATAATGACCGTGATGATGCTGGGTTTCGCCATTGGGAATCATTCGCACCCGCATGCCGAACTGTTTTACGTGCGCAGTGGCAAAGGCTCTTTTCTCCTGGATAACAACCTCTTTCCGGTTACCGAAGGCGACCTCCTCCTGATCAATGCCCATGTGCCCCACACGGAAAAAAGCGATGGCAACCACCCGCTGCGGTATCTGGTGATCGGGATCAATTCCATTGCGTTTGAATCACGTTTTGCCACACAGCTCCAGGACAGTCCCTACAGCTTTCTGAAACTGCGCGACCAGTCAGCCATCCTGCCCCTTCTGGACGCCATGGAGATAGAGGCAAAAGAAGAGAAACCGCATTACATGGACTTCTGT
>CAZJTS010000134.1:0-5993 GCA_964548975.1 uncultured Fastidiosipila sp. | reverse complement strand
CTGGGGCTGTTTTTCTAACAAAGTACACAACAAGCCAAATACTATGCAAGTTTATACCGCCTAGCTGTATATTTAGATAATAATATTAACTCAGGCTTGCCTCGGGGCCTCCCGAGTTCTATAATCCAAGCATTCTAAGAATGAATGGAGCTTTCTATGTCTCTCCCGGATTCCCCTATTCGTGTCGGTGTGGCCGGTGCCACCGGTTATGTCGGCATTGAGTTTATACGTTTGCTGTTGAAACACCCTGCGTTCGAGCTGGTTATGGCCGGTTCGAAGTCTTACGCGGGCCGGACTTTGGCCTCATATGCCCCGGCGTTTCACGGCGCCACAGACCTGATCCTGACGGATGCCGGCCCTGCAGAGTTCACGGCCTGTGATCTGGTCATCACCGCACTCCCGCATGGCGTCTCTTCTGAATGGATCGCCGTGCTGGCCGATGCGGATGTCATGATCCTGGACCACAGCGGCGATTTTCGTTTCCGAAGTCAGAAGCTCTACGAGAAGACATATAAGCTCACGCACCCCAGGCCCGATCTTTTGGCCAAAGCCGAGTACGGCTTCCCTGAAGCCTATCACGACCGGCTGCCCGGCGCACAGCTCATCGCGAATCCCGGCTGCTACCCCACCTGCTCGCTTACCCCTTTATTACCTTTTATAGGCGAAGATCTTCTGGGCGAGGATATCATCATCGATGCCTTCTCCGGCACAACAGGTGCGGGGCGCAAAGCCGATCCCGAGTACGGCTTCAGTGAAATGGCCGAGAACCTCAAGCCCTACGGAGTCACCGGACATCGCCATCAGGCTGAGATTAGAGAACAACTGGAGCGCTTGGGGGCAGCGGATCGCAAGGTCAGCTTCACGCCGCACCTCGCGCCGATCCGCCGGGGCATGCTCAGCACGGTCTACTTCAGACCCACCCGTCCCCTCACGCAAGAAAACGTGGACGAGCTCCTCTTGAATTACTATGAAGACCGGCATTTCGTCCGCGTCCTCTGCTCGCCGGAACTCCCGCAGACCCGCCCCCTGATCGGGACGAATTTCGTCACCATTGCCGCACGCGTTGATGAGGACAACGGCCTGATCAAACTCTTCTCCGCTCTGGACAACCTGGGCAAAGGCGCGGCCGGTCAGGCTATTCAGGCGCTGAACGTCCACTATGGTTTCCCAGAAACGATGGGGCTGGAGATGCTGCCCCAATTCATCTGAGAGGTACAGTAATGACTAAACACGTGAAAGAAACCGATCGTCTCTCCGCCGGCACGAAGGCGGAAATCCTCATTGAAGCCCTCCCCTATATCCGTTCTTTGGCCGGCAAAACGGTCGTCATCAAGTACGGCGGGAATGCCATAACCGACAAGGAAATGCTGGGCAATGTCATGGCGGACATCACCTTGCTGAAATATGTCGGGATCAACACCGTACTGGTTCACGGCGGCGGCCCGGACATCTCAGCGGCGCTCGAACGTGCCGGTATCGAGAGCGAGTTCAAGGATGGCCTCAGGGTAACGACGGCTGAAAGCATCGATATTATCCGCGAAGCCGTGGTCGGCTATACGAATGCCGAGATCGTCAGCGAGCTCAACGCCCGGGGTGGCAAGAGTATCGGTCTGGCGGGCTTCGACGGCAACCTGCTGGTGTGCCGGAAGCTCACCCGCAACAGCCGCGGCGAGCCGATCGATCTGGGCTTTGTCGGTGAAGTCGAACGCGTCAACGTGGAGCTGATCCACAACCTTTCCGGCATGGGCTATATCCCCGTCATCGCGCCGATCGCTGTCGATGACGAAGGGCAGTGCTATAACGTCAATGCGGACCAGGTCGCCAGTGAAGTCGCGATCGCCCTCGAAGCGGAGAAACTCATGACCCTCACCAATGTCCCCGGCGTTAAGGGCATCAACGAAAAGGGTGAGGAGATTGTCTACACCGTCCTCGTCGAGACCGAAGTGGAAGAGCTCATCGCCGACGGCACGATCAGCGGCGGGATGATCCCGAAGGTCCTCAGCGCCCTCGACACCGTTCGCCGCGGCGTCGGCCGCACCCATATTCTGGACGGCACCATCCCCCACGCGCTGCTGCTGGAAATCTTCACGCACACCGGTATCGGGACAATGATCATGCAGAAGCGCCGCCCCTACTACCCGGGCGAAAAAATCTAAGGAGTCAAGTCATGGATCACTACACCGAAGAAATCATCCGCCAGGATGAAGCCCACTACCTGAACTGTTTCGGCAAACGCACCCCGCTCGTGATCAGTCACGGGCAAGGGTCCTATGTCTATGATTACTCCGGCAAGGGCTGGCTCGATATGTTAGGCGGTATTGCCGTGAATCTCCTGGGCCACGGGAATGAGGCCTTGGCGGCGGCCGTTTGCGAGCAGGCCCGGAGCCTGATGCATTGCTCCAATCTCTACTACAATCGCCCCCAGACCGATCTGGTGCTGAAGCTCAGTCAGCTGACCGGCTATCCCCGGATTTTCCTCTGTAATTCAGGCGCTGAAGCAAACGAAGCTGCGATCAAGCTCGCCCGCGCGTATTTTTATCAGAAGCACGAAGAACGTTACGAAGTCATCACGGCGGCTCAGTCTTTTCATGGCCGGACTTTGGCTACCCTCACCGCCACGGGTCAGGAGAAATTCCATAAAGGGTTCGCCCCCCTCCCCGACGGCTTCAGCTATGTCCCATTCAATGATTTCGAGGCTCTGAAGGCGAAGATCACGCCGCGGACTGCGGCGATTCTGCTCGAGCCGATCCAGGGCGAAAGAGGGATCTGGCCTGCGGATCCGACCTACCTGAGTCAGGTGCGGGCGCTCTGTGATCAGGAGGGCATCCTACTCATTTTGGATGAGATCCAGACCGGCGTCGGCCGAACCGGTACCTTCCTGTGCCAGGAACAGTACGATGTAAGAGCGGACATTGTGACTTTGGCCAAAGGCCTGGCCGGCGGTGTTCCCATCGGCGCCCTGCTAACCACCGAAGACGTGGCTACGGGCTTCCTGCCCGGTATGCATGGGACCACTTTCGGCGGGAATCCGCTGGCTTCCGCCGCGGCATTGGCCGTCCTGGCAGAGCTCGAACGCCTCAAACTCATGGCACATGCGGACCGGATCGGGACATATCTGAAGGACGCCCTCGCAGAGCTCGGCCCCCGCATTGTTGACATCCGAGGGCGGGGCTTGATGATCGGTTTCGACCTGGCGAGTGACGACGCTGTCGCCTTAAAGGATCGCCTTTTCGACCGCGGCGTCCTGGTGAACGCGCCGACCCAGCGCACGATCCGCCTCCTGCCTCCGCTGATCCTCTCCGAAGACGAAGCCTCTGACTTCATCTGCATATTGAAAGCCTGCCTATGAAAAAAGATTTTCTCACGCTGGCGGATTATGACCGCCACACCATCGAAACACTCCTGGATAAAGCCGACAGTCTCAAGCAGGAGACTAGAAACAGGATCCCTCACCCGCATTTAGCCGGTCGGAGCCTCGGCATGATCTTCAGCAAGTCCTCCACCCGGACGCGCGTGTCGTTCGAGGTCGGGATGTATCAACTGGGTGGCACCGCCCTTTTCCTCAGCAGCAACGATATCCAGCTGGGGCGCGGCGAGTCCATCGCGGATACGGCCAGAGTCCTCTCGCGTTTCGTCGACGCCATCATGATCCGGAACGACAGCCATACGGAGATGACCGAGCTGGCCAAATACAGCAGCATCCCGGTAATTAACGGCTTGAGCGACCGCTTCCATCCCTGCCAGATTTTGGCTGACCTCCAGACGATTCGAGAGCACAAAGGGCATCTCGAGGGCTTGAAGCTCGCCTATGTCGGGGACGGCAACAACGTCGCCCACTCCCTTATGATCGGCGGTGCGATTATGGGGATGGATGTCAGGATCGCCTCACCGGCAGAGTATCAGGTCGACCCGACGGTCGTGCGCCAGGTGCGGGATCTGGCTCGAAAGAATCAGGCGCAACTGATGCTGACCGAGTCGCCGGCAGAAGCGGTCATGGACGCCGACATCATCTACACCGACACCTGGGTCAGCATGGGTCAGGAGGACCTGAAGCGCCGCAAAGTACCGATTTTCAAGGATTTTCAAGTCAATCAGGCGTTGATGGAAAAGGCCGCGGCAGATGTCTCCTTCATGCACTGTCTGCCGGCTTATCGGGGTTATGAGGTCACGGAAGAGATTTTCGAAGGGCCGCATTCCATCGTCTTCGACCAGGCGGAGAATCGCCTCCATGCCCAGAAAGCCGTGCTGCTCTACACCATTCAGGAGTAAGTGTGGCAGAATTCGGCCCATTCACAGTCCGGGCAGATCTCTGAGAAGCAGTCATTAGCGAAGATCCTGTCTGCGATCAGGGCACTCAGTTCAGACCAACGATACCGGGTATTTAGCTCGAGACCGCACGCGGAGAGCACCGCCTGATCATAGGCGGTAGATTTTTCATCAGAATCGCAGACCTCCGCAAAATGCGGGCAGTATTCACAAACCAGGTCGCCGCCGGCAACGAGCTCGATCAGTCGATTCCCGGAAGCGGCGGCTTGGATCGCCGTCATCCGCTCAACGAAGGCGGGACTGTAACCATGCCCGGCAAAAAACCTCAGGCAGAGCAAGTGATGGGGTCTCAAGGTCAAGACGTCCCCCATCAGTATTCACCCAGATAGTACCAGTTAGCCGGATCCAGGACATTTTCCCGGACAGAAAACCACTTATCGGGAATAAAGGCAAAGCCGTTATTCGTGGAGGTTCGCCAGTGCTCAGAATGGAAGACGATGAGCTCGTCTTTGGCCGTCGTCTCACTGAACAGACGCCCCGTGAAGGGGTTTCGCTGCTCACTGACCAGGCCCTCGGACGCCAGCTCCGGCACATCGGCGTTGGTCATGAGCCGATCGTCCGTCCGGAAGCCCTGCTGGCCAAAATCCTTGACAAGCAACAGACTGTGGAACGCGGCGATATCGACACCAGAAGGCAGAATGTGGTCCTTGAACTGCTTCAGCGTGCGCCCGTGATCGGACACGATAATGATCCTGGTGTTGTCGTAAACATTCTCCTCGCGGAGGTAATCGAACCACTCGCCCAGCTGCAGCATGCTCGCCACATTCACGTGGAAGTGGCGGTACTGATTGCTGTTCTTGAACTCCAGGGTCCGACCGTCGATCGTCCGGTCGATCGGATGGGTCCGGTCGTAAGCGGTATTGTCTACGGTCATGCGGGGGACATAATCCGGCTTCTGCAGGAGCGTCGCTTCGTGGGTCGCTTCGTTCGCCATCATCAGGAAGTTGTCGGAATCGTCCTCCCGGATGTCCGTCAGGTCGGCCAAATGCGTGAGCACGAGATAAGAATCCAGAAATTGTGTGTTAAGCCCGACCCCCGCCGAAAAGGCGTGGCTGGCATTATCGGTAATATTGGCTCGGTGTAAAGCATAGGTCCACTCATTGTAGTAGCCTTCGTTATAAAGCAGGGGCTGGATCAGGAGCGGGGCAGTTTTCATGATGCTGTACCAGAAGAAATTCCTCTGCCAGATCTGCTCGGTCACACGAGTGACGCCGGGCCACTGATCCGTATAGCTGCCCTTCGTGATGAAGCTCCTTACATTTGGCTCATTCTCGAAAATCGACAGATCCGGAATCCAGCGGTAGCCGGCATAAGGCGGATCGAATATCGTCACCTCAAAGTCATTCCGAGCGAACAGCCGGGGCATAACCTTCAAGGCTTCATTGTGCTTATCGACCAGGCGCTCGGTTTTGCGGGCGTTCATGGCCTGAGGCGTGTACTCATAGCCCCCGAAAAGCGCCGGACTGCCGGTGTTCGTCCCGGTGCCGAAGGAAGTGGTATTCGGATAGTAAGTGAAGCCGGAGAATTGTTCTTTCAGCTCGGGCTTCTCCTGCATGACATAGGGCAGATCTTCACTCATCGCCCGATCCAGCATCAGGACAATGACATTCCGCCCATCGCGGCTCAGAGGAATACTGGCTTCGTTTCGTACCATCTCCGGAGTTCTC
>CAZJTS010000133.1:0-6018 GCA_964548975.1 uncultured Fastidiosipila sp. | reverse complement strand
ATCGTAATGAGACCACGGATGCCCGCCATGAGCGCGCCTTCTTCCAGTATGAAGCGCTGATTGTGGATAAGGATTTTTCTTTCGCTTCCGGCCAGCTCTTCATTAAGACGATTCTCGAGAAAGTTTTTGGCCATGATGTCCCGATCCGCATGCGCGCCGGCTTTTTCCCCTTCGTGGAACCCGGCTTCGAGATCGACATGCAGTGTCAGGTCTGCCAGGGTGCGGGCTGTAAAGTCTGTAAACACGTGGGTTGGATAGAAGTCATGCCGGGCGGTGTGCCGCATCCCAATGTCCTGAAAGCTGCCGGCCTGGATCCAGCGGTCTGGTCAGGTTTCTATATTAATATCGGCCTGGATCGCTTGGTTATGATGCGCTACGGTGTCGATGATGTAAGGCTATTTCACAGTGCGGACCTCAGATTCCTGCGCCAGTTTACTTAGGAGAGAAAAATGAAATTATCTTTGAATTGGATTAAAGATTATGTTGACCTGCCTGCCGATCTGACGATGGAGCAACTTGCTTACGATCTGACGATGCGGACGGTGGAAGTCGAGGGTATAGAGAACCCCGCGGACAGCCTCAACGGTATCGTCGTGGGAATCGTCAAGAGTATTGAGCGCCACCCGAATGCGGAGAAGCTGGTCGTCTGCCAGGTGGATGCTGGTCAGACTGACCTTCTGCAGATCGTCTGCGGCGGTACGAACCTCTATGTGAATCAAAAAGTCGCCGTCTCTGTACCGGGCGCACTGGTGCGCTGGCACGGTGAAGGCGAGCCCGTTGAGATCAAGGTAACTGAGCTCAGGGGTGTCAAGAGCGAAGGTATGATTTGCGGCGCTGACGAGCTGGCGTTGGAGCAGATGTTTCCGCCTGAAAGTGAAGGTATTATCCTGGACCTGGCACAGTTCGAGGCCAAAGCCGGGGACCCTTTGAGTGATGTCCTGGCGATAGACGACTATATTCTGGAAATCGACAACAAATCCATGACCAATCGCCCCGACCTCTGGGGGCATTACGGCATGGCGAGGGAATTGGCCGCCATTTATGGTAAAGACTTACGGCCCATACCTGAGCCGGAGTTGCCCACGGGTCTGGAGTCTTATCCCGTGGCGATCGAAACCGCCAACTGTATGCGCTATTCTGCTTTGATCTATGAAGGCTTGACGGTCGAACCTGCGCCTTTCAGCATGCAAAAACGCTTGTGGTCAGTTGGTGTCCGTCCGATCAACAACTTGGTTGACCTGACCAATTACGTCATGCTGGCCACGGGCCAGCCGACCCATGGTTTCGACCGGACACATGTCCCGAGCGGGATCGTCGTGCGGCAGGCCAAAGCACACGAAGAGTTGGAGCTCCTGGACGATACCGTCCTCGACCTAACGACCGAAGATATGCTGATTACCGATGGGCCGGAGCCCCTGGCTTTGGCCGGAATTATGGGCGGTAAGAAGGACTCGATCCTGCCCGACACGACCGGCATGATTCTGGAACTCGCCTCCTTCAATGCTCTGGCGGTGCGCCGGACAGCCCAGCGTCACGGTTTACGTACCGAGAGTTCAACGCGTTTCGAAAAAAATATCGATACAGCCCGAGTTGATCAGGCCATCGCCCTGGCTCATAGTCTAATCCTGGAGCTCGCGCCATCCGCTCGCCTGGTAGCGCTGGGTGAGGCCAAAGGCGAAGAAACTAAGCCGGCTCAAATTGAGCTCGACTACCGCTTCCTCGAGAGCAGGATCGGCCAGAAACTCAGCGCTGAGGATATCAAGCGTTTGCTGACACCTCTGGGTTTCACCATCGTTCACGAATCGGATTCGTCCATCACGGTCGAGGCACCGGTCTGGCGTTCGACAGGCGATGTATCCCTTGCCGATGACCTTCTGGAAGAAATTGCCCGCATGATCGGCTACGAGAATTTTACTTTCACGCCGCCTGTGATCGCGCTGGAGCATTTCGTTAACCAGAAAGAGATCAGTGTGGAGCGCAACCTGAAAGAAGCGCTCGCTTTCCGCGCCGGTTTCCAGGAAATCTTCACCTATCCCTGGGTGAACGAAGACTTTATCCAAGCCTCGGGGCTCGATACCGCTGATTGGCTGGAACTGGATCAACCGCCTGCGCCCGAGGAACGCCTGATCAGGGCGAGTCTGGTTCCGGGCATGATCGAGAGCATCGCTGAGAATCTACATTACTTCACCAGTTTCCGGATCTTCGAGCTGACTCAGGTCTTCCGCAAAGGTGAGAGCCGTCCGTCAGAAGATGGGGAAGTGCTGCCTATCCAGTCTCGTTCACTGGTGGCAGCCATCGTCGGAGAGGATCCTGTAACACTCTTCCGCGAGGCCAAAGGCGTACTTGAAGCCCTCCCGCGCCTGATTCAGATCCATGAGCTGGGCTTTGGCCAGGTCACTAAGCCAAGCTGGGCGGATCCGAAGATGTGGCTGAGTATTCTGGATGCTGACGGAAAGGCGATCGGCTCGCTCGGCCTGCTGTCTCTGAGGACAGAGAATCTCAGCGGTATGCGAAATGGGCATGCGGTCGTCTGGGAGCTGGATGTCGAGGCGCTTGTCCCACATGACTCCAGAGAAAATCGCTACAAGGCACTGCCGACCTATCCGGAAGTGTGGCAGGATTTGAACTTCGTTGTGGATGAAGACACCCCCTGGGCCGAGCTGGCAGAGGTCCTGGCACCTCACGTCATCCGGAGCCGTTTCGTTGAGGAGTACTACGGCAAGCAGCTACCTGAGGGCAAGAAGTCGCTGATTTTCCGCTATTGGCTAGGTTCAGAGGATAAGACCCTCACGGCTGAGGAGATCGAGGCAAAACAGCAGACCATTATAGCCGAACTAGAGCAAAAAACCGGGGCCAAACTGCGCGCTTGAGCGTAACCGCAGCACCTTCTGAAGCCGTACATTTGCGTTACTATTGAAGGCAAGTGAATGGCTTTTTTCGAGCCGAATAGGAGGTAAAAATGGCTTCAATCTATGATTACACAGTGAAGGACGCAAAGGGCAACGATGTTGATCTGGCGGACTACAAAGGCAAGACATTGCTGATCGTCAATACGGCCAGCGAATGCGGCTATACCTACCAGTATGAGGGCTTGGAAGAGCTCTATAAGAAGTATCAGGACAAGGGACTGGTCGTTCTGGGTTTCCCCAGCAACCAGTTCAAGGGGCAGGAGCCCGGCACCAACGAAGAGATCCAGGAGTTCTGCCGAGTCAAGTTCGGGACGACATTCCCGGTTTTAGCCAAAGTCGACGTCCTGGGTGACAGCAAGATTCCGCTTTACGAGTATCTGACCAACGCGGAACCGGATGACTGGCAGGATGTGCCTGAAGACGCGAAGCACTACGAGTTCTTCCGTGAGTTCCACGGCGGCGACTGGGGCAAGGAAGTTTCCTGGAACTTCAATAAATTCCTGGTCGATAAGAACGGCAAGGTTGTCGGGCGTTATGCCTCGACCACAGATCCGGCGGATTTGGAACAAAAGATTGAGGAAATACTTTAAGCAGGGCACCCCCTCGGGGGTGCTCTTTTAGATGCCTTGTGTCCAGTTCAGCGAATCTTCGACCAGGCCGTACTGCATGCCGGTGATCGCATCGTAGAGGCGCTGGCTAACGGGGCCGATGCTGTTGCTATTCAGGGTGTAATTGGTAACGCCGTAATGAAGTTCACCGACAGGCGAAATCACTGCGGCTGTACCGGTGCCGAACGCTTCTGTAAGCTGTCCGTTTGCGGCAGCTTCAACTATTTCCGTGATGCTGATCAGGCGTTCTTCGACCCGGTAGCCCCACGCCCGTAAGAGTTCGAGGCACGAACGCCGGGTGATGCCGGGGAGGATAGAACCGGTGAGCTCAGGGGTGATGACAGTATCGCCCAGAACGAAAAAGACATTCATCGAGCCGACTTCTTCGATGTACTTGTGTTCCTTCCCATCGAGCCAGAGCACCTGGATGAACCCCTGGTCATGGGCCAGCTCCTGGGCTTTGATGGAGGCGGCGTAATTCCCCGGGGTTTTGGCTTCGCCGGTACCGCCTTTGATCGTGCGCACATAGTGTTCTTCGACGTAAATCGGTACGGGCAAGAGCCCCTGAGGGTAATACATGCCTGACGGTGAGAGGATGATCATAAAGCGATAGTTGTGAGCACTTCTGACTCCGAGATAGGGATCGACTGCGATGATAAAAGGCCTGATATAAAGGGATGTACCCGCGGAATGCGGCACCCAGGCTTCATCAACTTTTAAGAGTGCTTTGAGTGCTGTGAGGCAGAAGTCCGGATCCGGTGCGGGGATGTCCATGCGCTCGCAGGATCGGGCCTGACGTTCGAAGTTCAGCTCCGGCCTGAATAAACGCACTGAACCGTCGGGCTGACGGTAGGCTTTCATACCTTCGAAAATCGCCTGACCATAATGGAAGATCATGGAGGAGGGATCCAGCTGTAGCGGTCCGTAGGGGATGATTCTGGGGTCATGCCAGCCCCGATCTTTGGCATAATCCATCACAAACATATGATCTGTGAAGATGTGGCCAAAGCCCAGTTTAGTCTCATCCTCAGGTTTCGGCTGAAGGTCCCGGCGTTGTTCGAATCTGATTTCCGGATGCATGCTTTTCTCCTCGTGCTGTGTTCCTGCCATTATAGGCTTCAGCCGTCGGTGCTACAACAAAGCCTTACATATAATGTCCTAAAAAGTGGTGCTTACTTAACGATTTCATCTTACAGTATTCAGACCTCAAGTATTGTTATCATGTATCTGCGTAAAAGGAGACTAACTATGTCAGGACAGAAGTTCGAGCTGAATTCCGATTTCAAACCCACAGGCGATCAGCCGGAAGCGATCCGGCTTTTGACTGAAGGCATTGAGAGCGGCCAAAGGGGACAGACGCTGCTCGGCGTCACCGGATCCGGTAAGACATTTACCATGGCGAACGTCATTCAGAATGTCCAGAAGCCCACCCTGGTCATCGCGCATAACAAGACTTTGGCCGGACAGCTCTGCGAGGAGTTCAGAGCCTTTTTCCCGAATAATGCCGTTGAATACTTCGTGAGCTACTACGATTATTATCAGCCTGAAGCTTATATTCCGGGGACTGATACTTATATTGAAAAGGATTCATCGATCAATGACGAGATCGACCGGATGCGCCATTCGGCTACAGCCTCTTTGCTCGATCGGCGGGATGTCATTGTCGTTGCTTCAGTGTCCTGTATCTACGGTTTAGGTGATCCGGAAGACTATCGTGATCTGATGCTCCATCTGCGCACCGGTATGAATATTGACAGGGACCAGGTCATCGCCGAGCTGGTCAGGCTCCAATATAACCGCAATGACTATGAGCTTAAGCGCGGTACCTTCAGAGTCCGCGGCGACAGCCTAGATATTCACATGATTAATTCCGATGAGATCTTCCTGCGCGTGTCTTTCTTCGGAGATGAGATCGACCGCATGGTGGAGATTGACCGGATCACGAACAAAGCCGTGGCCGGTCGGAGTTATGTCGGCCTGACGCCCGCCAGCCACTATGCAACAAGCTATCAGAAGATGGAGCGTGCGCTGGTCACGATTGAAGCAGAGTTGGAAGAACGCCTGGCTGTTCTGCGCGATGAAGGCAAGATCGTAGAAGCTTATCGTCTTGAGCAGAGAACACGCTACGATCTCGAGATGCTAAGAGAAACCGGTTTTACTAAAGGTATTGAGAACTACTCCAGGCATATGAGCGGACGCGCTCCGGGCAGCCCGCCATACACATTAATTGACTTCTTCCCGGACGATTTTCTCCTGATGATCGACGAGTCCCATCAGACGGTTTCACAGATCGGGGCCATGTATAACGGTGACCGCTCGCGTAAAGCGTCGCTGGTGGATTTCGGATTCCGCTTGCCTTCAGCTTTTGACAATCGACCGCTGAAGTTCGAGGAATTCGAGGGCAAGATCAATCAGGTGATCTTCGTAAGTGCGACTCCGGGGAAATACGAAGCGGAACACTCTACACAGTCCGTACAGCAGGTGATCAGGCCGACCGGCTT
>CAZJTS010000132.1:0-6054 GCA_964548975.1 uncultured Fastidiosipila sp. | reverse complement strand
CCCGAAATTTCCGAATACCTTCAAGCTCCTATTATGCCAGATATTTCAGAGGATTGGGGGTGCGGACGTTTTCTTGGACGGTCTTCTAAGCAACATACCCTAAATGCTTGCGGTATTCAATAGGGCTCATTCCGTCAAGTGAAACTTTTACTCTATGGTTGTTATACCAACGAATATATTCATCAATGTAATCCATGAATTCTTGCGTAGTATAACCCTTGAAATCAACTCCGTAGAAGCATTCGTTTTTAAGTCGACCGAAGAATCCTTCACACGCAGAATTATCTGGTGAACAGCCTTTCTTAGACATTGAACGAGTTATGTCATTGGTTTCGGTGACCTCGATCCACTTAGGATAACGGTAATGCCATCCACGATCACTGTGTAAGATAGCAGAGCCACCGCCAGCGTTCTCAATGGCTTGTTCAAGGCTCTCAATGGCTAACTGGGCATTCGGGCTCGTTCCCAGCTTCCAACCGACCACCAGGCCATCCAGGCAGTCTATAATCGGGCTGAGATAAACCTTACCGGCAGGGATCGAAAACTCAGTGACGTCAGTCAGCCATTTCTTGTTCGGCGCTTCTGCGTGGAAGTCTCGTTGCAAGAGATTGGGGGGCGCAAGTCCGATTTCTCCAGCATAGGATTTGTAGCGTTTCCGTTTGCGGCCCTTGGCAACCAGCCTTAACTCTTTCATCAGGCGGCGGATGACCTTCTCAGACACGCGGCAGCCCTCTCTCTGAAGCTTGATCTTAATGCGCCGGTAGCCGTAACGAGCATTGTTCTCCTCAAACAAAGTCTGGATGCGGATTTTAAGCTCACTATACTTGCCTACAACGTCTTGGTTTGCCTTGTGGTAATAGTAGCTGCTACGTGCCAAACCAACGGTCTCGAGCAGCAATGGCAGTGGATATTTTCCCCTCATGGCGTCAACGACCACTGCCTTTTCCGAGTTCTTCATTACGCTCGGGTCGACGCCGGGGTCTTTTTTTATGATGTTCAAGGTTTCATTCAAGATGTCGATTTCCATTTGCATCCGAAACATCTGGTCTTGCATTTGCTTCAGAGTCTTTTCCTTGCTGTTGACTGGCTTGGATTTTGCGGCCGGTGACGGCTTCTTCTCGGGTTTGTTCGTAGCCGCTGGAGGCTTCTTCTCAGGTCTATTGGTAGGTTCTTTAGGCATTAACTCTTCCTTGCTATTCCCAATTAATTTCTCCTTCCAATTATAGATCTGACTTTTGCGAACGCTAAGCTCTTTGGCTACATCACGGAGCGGTTCGCCTTCAACGAAAATACGATGGAGTGCCAATAGCTTTATTTCCTTGGGTAAATTAGGCTTTACAGGTTTTCTCGGAGGCTTAACTTCAGGAAGGCAACCTGCCTCCCTTTGTCGTATAAACTTTTCTAGTGTTGAATGACTCAAGGTTTTACCCGAGCCACTATGCGAGCCACCAAACGCTACGCAGGCTGCTTTCACGGAGCCTAGCTCATCGTACAGATACAGCATCCTATCTATGTCTTCTCGGCGATACATTCATCGGTCCTCCTCACGGGATGTCCAACTTTTCGTCCGCATCTCCACTTCGCCGAGGAAGAATACTTCGCTGCCCGGGAGATCCCGGCGTTCTCGAGAGTGTCGCTCGCGGAGTCTGAAGCGTCGGACGGCTTTACACTAACGGATGAAATTTTCGAAACACCTTTCTATCGCCTGGAATTCAAGGCCGGACGCCTGATCCGGTGGACGGATCTTAAGCACAACCGCCTCCTGGCGGAGGATGATAACTGGGGCGTACACAATCTGGTCCGCGAGCGCATTGCCGAAGGGCAGGCGCAGAATCGCAGTACGTTCTTCCCCCGCGACATCGACAAAGGCAATTTCAGCGAGTCGGTCTGGAATCACGACTGGGAAGCGGACCGCGCCCCGCTCGATGCTGAAACCGAACTCAAACTGACGGTCGGCGCGGGTTTCGCTCGGCTGGAGCGTCGTTGGGAGAAGGCCATCGGCCTGACCGATATTCGGATCAGCTATCTGTTCTACGAAACATCACCTCAGGTGGAGGTCGACGTCAGCTTCGAGCTGGCGGG
Organism: uncultured Fastidiosipila sp.; assembly: GCA_964548975.1. Classification (GTDB taxonomy): domain Bacteria; phylum Bacillota; class Clostridia; order Saccharofermentanales; family Fastidiosipilaceae; genus JAAYZH01. The sequence continues at coordinate 3,972 of CAZJTS010000132.1, read as the reverse complement.
GACCGTGGAGCCTTTGAGCTACTACATGACTTTCCCAGTAGCCCTGACCAAAGACTGGACCGCCCACTATGACACGGCCGGCGTGCCGGTCCGGTTGGAGGACGAACAGATCGGGCGCGTCAGCCGCGACTGGGTCACTGTGGACAGCTATTATGCGATCGATGATCAGGACGGTGGGCTGCTTATTGCGGGTTCCGATGCGAGGCTGGTGCAGACGGATGGCTTCGGCTTTGGCCGAGAATCGGCTGAGCTGAAGCGCGAGGAGCGGCCGCTGGTGCTCTCCTGGCTGGTCAATAATTACTGGGATACGAACTTCAATGCCCGGACCGACGGACGGCTTCGCTACCACTATGTGCTGGAGCCATATGAGACCTTCGATCCGGTGGCGGCGCATCGACTCGGGACTTTGGCCGCGGGTCCGCTTCAGACTGTTCAGGCCAAAGCTCTGCCTGAGCGCCATGTCTATCAGTGGCATTCGGAGCACCTGGTGCTGGAGTTTATCAAGCCGCATCTGGAGGGTGTCATTCTGGCGCTGCGTAATACTGCGGATGAAGAGGCGGAGGCGGTGTTCACGCCTCTGGAAAAACAGATCACCAGAGCCTACCGCACCCGGCCGGATGGCAAACTCCTGGAGGAACTAAGCAGCGACAACAACGAGTTCCGCTACCGGGCGAGGGGCGGCGAACTGGCCTTTATCTATCTGGAACTGAAGGGAGAGGAGCGCTGAGTATGGAGAAACTATCAAGCCGTAAACGCAAGAGGACACTGACACATGGCATTGTTTTCGTCCTGCTCGTGCTGGGGGTTGTTTACTTCCTGCTGCCCTTCGTGTGGATGATCTCGGTTTCACTTCAGACGGAAGCTGAACTGATGACGTCCGAAGGGGGCTGGACCAGTCTGATCCCCGAGTCCTGGCGCTGGGAGAATTATCCGGATGTGTTCCGGCAGATGCCCTTTGCCCGTTATTTCATGAACAGCGGCATCGTTACGGTGCTGACCGTACTGGGGACGGTGCTCTCCGCTTCGCTCTGTGCTTATGCGTTCGCGAGGATTGAGTGGCGTGGACGGGCGGTTGCCTACTCGATTATGCTGATCACGATGATGCTACCGGCGACGGTTTTGCTGATCCCGACCTATAAAATGTACAGCTTCCTGGGATTCACAGATTCCTGGATACCGCTGATATTGCCGGCCTGGCTGGGGGGCGGCGCCGGCAATATCATTCTCATTGAACAGTTCTTCCGTTCCGTGCCGCGCGAGATCAATGACGCGGCGAGAATCGATGGCGCAGGGCACCCGGGCATCTGGTTCAATATCATGCTGCCCTTGTCACTGCCGGTTCTGGCGACGGTGATGATATTTTCCTTCCTCTTCGCCTGGAATGATTACCTGGGCCCCCTGATCTATGTCCACAGCCCTGAATTGACGACGGTGGCACTCGGCCTTAGAGCCTTCGTGTCCCAACTGAGTACGAACTGGAGCCTGCTGATGGCGGGGTCCATTATCTCTATGTTGCCCAATATTTTGATCTTTATTTTTGGCCAGCGCTTCTTCCTGGAAGGGATGCGAGCCGGTGCCGTAAAAGGATAAAAGAGAGGAGAGATCTATGAAACTAAGAAAACTGCTACCTGTGGTCTTGTCCCTGAGCCTGATCCTAGCTGCCTGCAGCAACGATTCGCCTCAGAACACGACTGCGACGCCGGGCGAGGGAACAGGTGACCCGGTCCCGAACGAGACCATGATCACCGAACCCCAGAGCGATCAGACGGTGCGCTTCTGGTCGATCTATCCCGAAGGGGATCCGAACTACGACTGGACGATGGATGTGCTGGAGCGTTTCAAGGCGGACTATCCGATGATCACCGTGGAATATACCGGGATTTCGTTCTGGGATTATTTCACGAAGATTACAACCTCGATGTCGGATCGCTCGGGTCCTGACCTCTTTCTACAGACCATCAAGGACACCAGTGACCGCGCCAGTGGCGGTATCTCGCTGAACCTAACCCCCTTCCTCGACGATGAGATCAACCGTGACTCCTTCTATGAGGAAGATCTGAACCCCATGACCTATGAGGGGAATCTCTACGGGATTCCTTACGCCCTAGATAATAGGGTGCTTTACTACAATGTTGACCTGATGGATGAGCTGAAGGACCTGCCGGATGCCGCCTGGACTGAGACGAAGGCCGCGCAGAAAGAAGGCTCAACGATTACGGAGAAACCGGCGGATCTGGTCGACGAAGAAGGCCACGTGAGAGCGCCGCAGACCTGGGATGAACTCCACGCGTATCAGGAACTCCTGACCAAACGCGACGGCGGCAAAATCACCCAGCTCGGCTTCGATGTCGGTGTCGGTAATATGATGTTCGTCAACGTAGTGTGGAATCAGGGCGGTGACTTCTTCGATGCCGAAGGTAACCCGAATCTGGTCGGTAACCCGGAAGTCCAGGCCGGCTACGAAATCTGGAATGAACTGGCCACAACTTTCCCGACCGCTCAGGTCAATTCACTCCTGAGTTCAGCCGGTGAGAACACTACGAATCTCTTCTGGAACAAGAGCGTAGCCATGATGGTCAACACGAATGAAATCCCCTGGATGAACGATAAACTGCCCGAGGCAGATCGTGTGAACCTGGGGGCTGCGCCTATCCCTTATGACAATGACGAAGCCAAGCATTTCAACTTCACGGGCGGTTTCTCCCTGGAGATCGCGGCACGGCTCGCCGACGAGTCTGTGGATAAGCAGGTCGCCACCTGGCTTTTGGCCAAATACCTGACCTCGCCTGAAATCCAGAGGGAAGTGCTGCTCGAAACATCCAACATGCCGGGCAATGTCGAAACCTATACGACGCTTCTGGAAGAAATCGAGGATCCGGTGAAGCGCCTGGTGCTGGAGGAGATGGAGCACAGAAAACCCTACGACTACATCTACAATGCACCGAACTGGTTCGGTATCGTACAGGATTCCGTGACGGATATGGTCTCAGGTCGCCACTCAGTTGAGGACGCTATTCAGCGGGCTCAAGAGGGCATCGAGCGCTTACAGCTGACCTATTAGGGAGAGGAGGGTCCGATGAAATTGAGAATGAGAAGTAAAAGCAGACGCAGAGAAAACATCTCGGGCTGGCTCTTTGCCGCTCCTTGGATGATCGGCTTCGTCGGGCTCACCGCCTTTCCCCTCGTGTATTCACTCTACCTGTCGCTGACGAATGCGACCACCAACCGACTGACCTCGGACTGGCGCGGTTTCGCGAACTACCAAGTGATCCTGACGGACAGCGAGTTCTGGAAAAGCGTGCTCAACACCTTGCAGTTCGTGGCGCTGTCCGTGCCGATGAACCTGCTCTTCGCCCTGGCGCTCGCGCTGCTCTTACATGTCAAAGTCAAGGGCAGCAAGCTCTTCCGGGCACTCTACTATATTCCGACACTCGTCACGATCGTCTCGGTCGCTTACCTTTGGCGCCAGCTTTTGGGGCCGGATGGCATTCTGAATGCGCTGCTCGGCGTGTTCGGGATCCAGGGACCGGACTGGTTTCGTGACTATCGTTTTGCCACGCTCGGTATGGCCCTGATGGGCATGTGGAGTGTCGGCGGCGTGATCGTGATTTTCCTGTCCTCGCTGACCGATGTCCCGCAGGAACTTTACGAGGCAGTTGAGGTGGACGGCGGCACCGGTAGGCACAAGTTCTTCCAGGTGACCCTGCCTGCGATCTCACCGATATTTTTCTACAACCTCCTGACCGCGACGATCGCGGCTTTCCAGGTCTTTGTCCAACCGATGCTGATGACAAGCGGTAATTACAACACCAACTACTTGGCCTACAACATCTATGAAACCGGCTTTACGGTCGGCCGTCAGGGCTATGCTTCGGCGATGTCCTGGCTGATGCTGATCATCATTGCGATCGCTGTGACGATCATTCAGATTGCCCGCAAGCGCTGGGCGTTCTACGGAGAATAAGGCTTTTT
>CAZJTS010000131.1:0-6055 GCA_964548975.1 uncultured Fastidiosipila sp. | reverse complement strand
GCCGTAGGACCCTTGAACGAACTCAGGTTCAGCGACGCCGAAAATCCGCCTCAAAGCACTCATACCATACTGCTGTGTATATGAGGCCATCCCTTCCCCGATCTGCAGATAGAAGATCCCATTCATTGTATAGGCATAATAGGTACCCTTGTTATTTTCATCACGTGCTTCTATGACATAGTACTCGTCAAGCGCGCCGAGGTCCGGCGCCGGTACAGCGTTCGAACTGAGGCGAGCCGCTTCTATTAACTCACTCACCAGGAGCTGAACCCCACCATCCGTAGCCATGCGCTCCAACTGAAGCTTGCCGTCCTTATAGTGGCGGAGGATAGGCAACTCATCTTCAGTCAGGACATTGGTCAGTCCCAGAGCTGTCCGAACCTTACTGATCATCGGATTCACCAAGGTCGATGCTGATCGATCCCCTTTATTTTGAAGCATCTCACTCCCGGCAGCTTGATTAGCGTAAAGGTAAGACGATTGTGTTCTGCCGGAAAAATCATACCTAATCTCATAGTAATCAGGCAGCAGATCAAGATTCTTCGCATCTATAATATGTGAGCTTGCCCAACCTGAGAAAAGCACTTCCTGGGCCAAAGCCGAGTCCACTTTTACCCTGTTTTGTTCTTCCCCGGCCTTATAGTAAGCAAAACTCGTGTTCGTTATCCCATCTGAAATTATCCGTGTCGGCAGAGCCTGCTCCGGTCCGGTTTGCGTGGGCTCACCCGTAGTAACATTCACATCGTCACCTCCTGTGGTCTCACCCGTTCCTGAAGACGGCTCTGTCACCAGAGTTCCGCCACCTGTCTCTTCAACCGGGACTGTAGTAGTTTCCTCGCTTAGCGAAGGTTCCGTTACTAACTGAGAGGACGTTGAAGCCGTCGGATTCGTCAGACAACCGGCCGCCAATGCTAAGACAGCGACCACAGATACGACTGTCAAGGCAATCGAAGATTTGCGGTACCCGGCTGCGTGGCGGATGCGGCCGTGCGTATTGTTTTGGCCAAATCCGGGAGGCCCTGCAGGTAACCATTCACCGCCGCCCGCGTGCGAGAGCAGCGAGTAGCAGTACAGTTTACGCTTAGCCGGTTTCAGATCGCGGATCACCACTTCGTCACAGGCATACTCCATATCCCTGTTCGTCAGGCAAAAACCCAGCCAAACCAGAGGATTGAACCAATGCACGGCGAGCACCATGAATGCCAGGAACTTGATCAGGTGGTCCTTGCGTTTCAAATGGGTAAGCTCATGCTGCAGAATAAGCGATCGCTCTGCGCTATTCAGTCCCGTCGGAAGAAAAATTTTCGGCCGGAACAGGCCAAAGACAAAGGCTGTCTGAATACGATCCGACTCTAATACGGATTCTTCTAGAGGCAGGGCAGTACGCAATTTCAAATAAAGCCTGACGTATGATACAAGCGCATAAATGAGGAACGCGAGCACTCCGATAAACCACAGGTAACTCAGGATCTCCATCAGCTCAGGGGTCTTCGGAGCGACCTCCGCTATTGGTATATTCGGGACCTGCTCAGGCACAGGACTGCCGGCAGGTGAATATGCAGATACTACAGGTACATACGGACTTACATTTATATCAACCGGCGAGCTGACAGCCGCCCGAGGTCTAGCAAAGACGTGCGGCAAGAGGCTGTACATGCTTTCCCAGCGGATCGGTACGGTCAGACGAAGAGCCGCAATGCTCCACATCGCGTAGGAGATTTTTCGAGGTGCTTTGGCCACAGCCAGTCGCAGAAGCATCACTAAAACAACGACATAGCTTCCCGCCAAGGAGAGTGAGAGTACGGTTCGAAACAACTGTTCCATACTTATTCCTCCTGAATTTCGTCAATCAGTCGTTTAAGCTCTTTGAATTGTGCCGAGGTCAGTTTCTTCTTCCTGACAAAGGCTGCTACAAACTTAGGCAAAGATCCTCCGTAGGTGTCCTCAACAAACTGGATGCCGTGACCGGCGTTGTATTCGTCTCGCGTCACTAAAGCGGAGACCTCTGAATCCACATTCTGGAATAAACCTTGCATACAGAGTTTCTTTAGGACTGTGTACATGGTGGATTTCTTCCAGTTTAGCTCGGCGAAAGCCAACTCTACCAGCTCCCCTGAGGATAGCGGTTCATGCTGCCAGATTAATTCGGCAAACTTCTCTTCCGTCTCGGTCATCTTATACATTGCCACTGCGGGATCCTCCTAAGCAGGTCCGGAGTCGATGTGGTCTATAAAGCATCGACCACTTGCAGTCTATAGCTTATAGACCAGTGCTGTCAAGTACTAATTTACCTTTTCACAACCAATTTCCGTGTACAATTAAAGAAAGCGTTAGTGAGGGTAAAATATGTCGGACACATTAGTTAAACTGATCCATGAGCAGAAACTGATTTCGATTGTTCGGGGCATCTACGGCAGCGATTTTTCTAAGCTCGCTGAGGCTCTGTATAAAGGCGGCATCCGCCTAATCGAGGTCACATTCGACCAAGCCCACCCTGAGGACATCGCCAAGACCTGTGCGGCAATCGAGTACATCCATAAGACTTATAAGCAGGACATGGCTGTGGGAGCCGGTACCGTCACTTCATGTGAAATGGTTGATCTGGCCAAAGAAGCCGGTGCCACCTTCATCCTCTCACCGGATATGAACCCTGAGGTGATCCGTCACACCAAGCAGTTGGGACTGGTTTCTATCCCGGGTGCAATGACCCCATCAGAAATTCAGCAAGCACACTTAGCCGGTGCTGATCTCGTGAAACTCTTCCCGGCAGGAGATCTGGGACTAAGTTACTTGAAATCTGTAACCGCCCCTTTGAATCACGTTCCACTCCTGGCTGTGGGTGGCATCAATGAAGATAACCTCGAAAGTTATCTGAAGGCCGGTGTGATCGGTGCCGGTCTAGGCAGTGGTTTGGCTAACAGAAAGCTGATTGAAGCCGGCAATTTCGAAGCCATCAAAAGGATCGCGGAGAATTATGTAGAGATAGTTAAACGGTTCTCTGAGCTTCAATCGTGAATTGTGTAATGTGATTTTACATTGTAGATGCTCTTATCGATATTCTCTCGAGCAAGGTTAGAAGCTTTTTCCGAATCACCTTCGGCTATTGCTTCGTAAATTTGAATGTGGTGGTCAAGTCCATAGCGTAAGTCACTGTTCTCATTCATCTCAACAAAGTGTTGAAAGAGATGATCAGAAAACATTTTGACACTAGACAGTACCAGCGAGTTTCCGGACACTTCAGCAATGTATGTGTAATACTTCATGTCTGCTAGTGAATAAGACGCTTTGTCATTACTGTCCACAGCAACTTTCATATCCTCGACGATTTTCCCCAGTTTAGTAATTTGAGTTGGTGTGGCTTTCTTCGCTGCCAAACTTGAACTCAGCATTTCTATGGCGGTGCGAAATTCCAGTATCTCCAGAATCTCCTCAGTTCTAATCTGCTCGACGTTAACTAATAGCCTGATATTCTGGACTTCCTTGATATAAGTTCCGTCGCCGTTTATTGTCTCGACCAAGCCCTCAGTGGCTAAGCGTTGGATCGCTGAGCGAATCGTGGCTCGGCTCACCCCCATCATCTGAGCCAGTTTATGCTCACTCGGAAGTTTCTGCCCAGGCTCCTGCTCCTGATGCAACACAATTTGGCGAAGCTGCTCATAGACGGCCTCGCTTCCAGCAGGTAAGGAATCATCAGGCTCGCAGGATGCGGTGTGCCGGCAGCACCGGGCCAACCGTCACCGAACTGGTAGTCATGTTCGGGATCATAAGTTCCGGTTTCGGAGCGGTTATCCTCCGCCGCGGGCACTGTCTGGTCAACGATGTAATAGCTTGTCACTTCAGAAGGTGCGAAGGGGGTGCCGTCCACTGTCAAAAGGATCTGGCGCACCTTCGGATCATTGTGATTCCGTGTTTCAGGTGCTTCATCGACATTGTAGTAGGTGCCGGTTTGGTTGCTACCTGGCATGAAGCCAATGGTGTTCACACCTTCGGTCAGCAGTTCTCTGGGGATTTCAATAGAGTTCTCATCATTCTCCGGGATGGTCATGAAGAACTCGCCATTAATGAACAGGCCGTTATTGTAGGCCGGCTGAAGCGAAGAGGCCGTGAAAGTCAGCGTAACGGTATCGGAAGGCTCTTCCTCGCCAGGTTCTTCTTCTACAGGTTCCTGATCTTCGGCGGGCGTTGTTGCCTTCGTGATCACAAAACTGTCATAGATGTAGGGCTGAGTAGTCAACGTATCCGATCCCTGATCATATTTCTGCTTGTAGGTGACAAACTTCGCCTGCTCACCGCTCATCTCGACGTTGACATAGGTCTGTTCCTTTGCATCAGCAGAGGTCGGTGACTCGGTAGCTGAATTTTTGTCCAGGAATTCATAGTTCGGCGCGATCGGATCACCGGCACTGACAGGGTAATTAAAGGCTCTATACCACTTAAGTCCACCGGCATGCTCAGCAACCATATGGAACGGCGCATTCTCGACATGGCCAAAGGTTTGGATTCCGGTTTGATCAGTCAAAGTCTTGTTGACCACGGTGGCATTATTGCCGTCGGCGTCCACAAAACCTCTGGAGTAGACATGGTCATGACCTGCGAGCACCATATCAACGTCCAGTTCGGTCAGGATCGGGTTCAGCACCTTACGGTACTCGATAACATCCCGGTCCGCGACGTGACTTCCGCCGGTATAGATCGGCTTATGGAAGCCAACAATGGTCCACATATCGTTCGCTTTGGCATCGGCAACTTCTTCTCTGAGGAATTTCAGCAGCAATTGGAAATTCTGATTGCCGGCCAAATTCGAGGTACTGTAGCTTGCATTATTGAGCACGATGAACTTCACCTGCCCATAGTCGACCGAGTAAGTACCGCTCCGGAATTCACCCTGACCCAGTTCATCCGGTGTATTGATATGGCCGTTGAAATCCGCTTTGTCGTGATTACCCTGAGTCGAAAGCAGGGTATGCTTCAATAAGAACTGCTGGGCAGCATTCGGATAGAGACCACCATGGTGAAAGAGTTCCTGCCACTGCATCTCGTCATTCGCTCTGTCGGTGTGGTCACCGGCGATATAGAGGAAATCCAGCGGGTTGTTGCCTGACGTTCTCAGGAGTTGTTGGAAGACTGCACCGGAGGCTTTGGCATTGGAGGGATTCGAGACCTGCGGGTCCGCGATGTAGCCGAAACGGATGGTCTTGGCGGCGCCTTTGGCCACAGCCGTCCTGAAACTGCCTTCTACGGAATTGGCATCGTTGGTCAAGGTGTAAGTGTAAACGCTGTTCGGGGTCAGGCCGGCCAGTTCTGCGGTATATGTGTGAACTGTGCCATTGCTCTGCCCTGCGATCTGATTCTCGAGGACCGTATTTCCGGCACTATCTTTCACCGTAATCTTGGTCTCAGTGTTCTCGATCGTCACCCAACTGATGTTCTGGCTGGACGGCGCGTCAGCACCGACGTGAGCGTTGACTTGCTTGATAATGCGATTGACATCTTCGGTCGGGACAGGTTCGCCTTCTTCATTGAAATCGAAATTGAAGGAGACTTTATAAGGAATTGTCAGGCTGGCGGGGTGCGGCGAACCTTTTGGCGGCCCATCACCGAAAGTGTAGTAAGTGTCCTTCTGATAATTCTCTTCAACTGGATTATTGCTTTCGGCTGCCGGAATTGTCTGATCGGTGATCAGGTATTTGGTCACGGTCTGCGGTGTGTGGTTCATACCATCTACGGTTGCGACGACATTCTGAACCCTAGGATCATTGTGGTTACGAGTCTGGGGAGGGATCGTCTCGTCATAGTGGGTTTTAGCTGCTTTGCTTCCGCAAATAAAGGTAATGCTGTTCTTACCTTCCTGCAGAAGTTCAATGGGGATATCAACGCTCAGCGGGCCAACACTCTCGATGTACTGGAAGAACTCACCATTGACGAAAATGGCGTTCATGTAATCGGCTTGTAGCGACGCAGTTTCGAAACTGACGCTCACGCTTTCAGCAACGAGTTGTAGCTCACGCCTGAGTAGATCATTGACAGCACGTTCGGTCAGCAGCCGGTTTGGCCG
>CAZJTS010000130.1:4100-6108 GCA_964548975.1 uncultured Fastidiosipila sp. | reverse complement strand
TGTTCCACCGGCTCGAACTTGAGATCGGCATTGTTCAAGAGATTGTAAGCAGTAGCGGACGTCCTCAGCACTTCGCTGGCCTGGGCCAAAAGCGACTCTTCCTTACTGCTCAAGGTATGCGGGGCCTGTCTGAGGATCAGTTCGAGGGGACGTTCGTAGGCTTTGAGGCCGGGGTATTCTTCCATCCACTGCCGGACTTTGGCCTCGCCGATGGCCAGAACCTCGGGCTCGAAGTAACTGATGAGCGAGCTCAATTCGCTATATGTGGTGGTGGCGCGCATGTCAAAATCCTGGAAGTGCGCATTGCTCGTATCCTCATCGGAACGCATGCTGGCGTAGAGATAAATCTTCTCGAGACGTTTTCTGAGCTCCAGCTGGGTCTGGATAGCTTCTTCCAGTACTTCGGGGCTTTCGCCCAGGCGCCCTTCATAGGCGGCGGCCTGCTCCAGGTCTGCTCTTAAAGCCTTAAGATCCGCCTCCCAGTCGGTTTCGTTCTCATAAAGTACGGAAAGATCCCAGGTATCTTCTGCTTTTTGTTGCTCGCGGGTAATAGTTTCTGCCATGTGTAACTCCTTGATGTTTTAGAATTATTCTATCATGGGAAGCGGCCCTTTAAGGTTGATAATTGAACCTTTCAAGGAATTTTCGCTTAAGATGAGGATTCTAGCGTTGTTGTTTGTCTAAGTCAGTGAAGGGGAAAAATCGCCGGTAATCAATAGCCAACGTCTTCCCAAAAACAGCCGGCGAACCTTCTCCTTTCATTACTCGAAGGAGGACCCGTTATGAAAAAGCCCATGCTAAGATTAGCTTCAGTAGGCCTGGCCCTCGGCCTCAGTGCCTGTACGGTCGCCGCTCAGGGTGTAACGCAGCACAGTGTCTCGCCCACGCCAGCCGTCTACAAAACAAGCTGGGAAGCGCAGGAGGCGGCCAAAGACACTTCCGCCCTCGCCGATGCTCTCGACCGCTTCAGTCAGGAGAGTTTCACGGCCTTACTCAAGATGCGCGATACCCCGAATCTTTTATACTCCCCCACCAGCCTTTACATGGCTCTGTCCATGCTCGCCGATGCCACTGCGGGTGAGACATTGGCCGATCTGAACGACGCCCTGAATGCGGACGCCGACCTCCGCCAGCCGGCCATCTCCGGCATGATCTCGAACCTGAACCGTCAGATCACCGAAGGGGACAGCAAAAGTTTCCTGAATAATGCCCTCTGGATCAAAGACGGCCTTAGCTACACAGAAAACTATAAGACAATCCTCAAGGACATTTATCATGCGGACAGCTACACCTGGCGTCAGGGCGCCGAGAAGGAAGCCAATCAGGCGATGGGCAAGTGGGTCGAGGATAAGACACAGAAGCTCCTCCCCGCCTCCAGCATCCCCGAGGACTTCCCCGGAACGAACACGATCATGGCGCTCCTGAATGCGCTCTACTATAAGAGTTCCTGGGGCTTCCCCTTTGATGCGGCGAACACTACCGCCGGTGAATTCACCACGGCCTCCGGGGTAGTCCAGGCGGATTACATGCAGCAGACTTTGGCCAAAGCCAACGCCGTCGTCCGTGAAAACTACACCGTTGCGGACATGCAGATGGCGGATCTCGGCCGGATGCGTTTCGTCCTCCCGGCTGAAGGCATAGCTGCAGAAGAGCTTGCAGAGCAACCGGAATTCTACCATGATCTCTTCCGTCTGGAACGCTCAGACAATGCCATTGTGCATTGGCTGATGCCGAAAGTCGATCTGGACGGGACCCTCGATCTCCTGCCCCTTCTGGAGGAAATGGGCCTCGGTAGGCTCATGTCCGGCATGGATCTCTCGGCCGGACTCGCGGGTGATCAGGGGGGCTTCCTCAGTGCCGCAAACCAATCCGTCCGGATCACGATGGATGAGAAAGGCGTGGAGGCCGCCGCGGTGACTTTGCTCGGCGTGGACGAATCCGCTCAGATCGATCCCCTGGAGGTGACAATGGACCTGAATCGCCCCTATTATTGCGCTCTCATCAGCCC
>CAZJTS010000130.1:0-4090 GCA_964548975.1 uncultured Fastidiosipila sp. | reverse complement strand
CATCAGCCCGACCGGAGAAGTCCTCTTTATGGCTTTTATCGGTGAACCTTAAGGAGAAGATTATGAAAAAGTTCTTTAGAACCGCCCTTGCCCTAACGGTAATGGTCAGTCTGCTCGCCGCCTGTGGCGTGCCGAAACATTCAGAGCCGCCCTATGTCGTTGAATCGAGTCAGCCGGGGACGGAGCATACAGCACCGCCCGAGGCCGGCGATACCGTCAAGCGTCTCACCAGCGCCCCGGATGGCGCCCGCTACAGTTCGCTATATCAGATGATGGAAGCAAAGCCGCAGCAGTCGGAGCATTTCTCCCGCCTGGTCGAAGCGCTAAACAGTTTCAGTCAGAACTCCTTCGACTATCTCATGGCGACTGAAACGCCCGGTGAGAACCTGCTCTATGCCCCCGTCAGTCTCTATGTCGATCTGGCGATGTTGGCCGAAGCGGCGAACGGTACGAGCATGACAGCGCTCGATCAGGTCCTCGATCCGGAGCAGAATTTGGATCGGGAGACCCGGGCTTTGGCCATCCGCGAGCTGATGGAAGTCTTGAATCGCTCGATAACGGAGGAGGATTCGGTCAGTCAAATGAGTAATGCCTTCTGGCTGCGAGAGGGGCTCTCGCTGAAGGAGAATTACCGAGAGCGGCTCGAAAACAGTTATTGGGCGGACAGCTACACCTGGCAGCCCGGGGCGGAGGCCGAGGCCAACCGCGAGATCGGTCAATGGGTGGAAGAAAAAACGCACGAACTGATCCCGAGCGATGCGGTGCCTGAAAGCATTCCGGGTCCGGAGGATGTCCTCGCATTGCTGAACGCACTGTACTATAAGAGCGGTTGGCAGGACCACTTCGGAAGTGAAATGAATGAAGTGATGGATTTCCACCTTACCGACGGCAGCAGCATCGAAGCCACATTCATGAATTTAACAGTGTCCAATCACTTAGGCTTGAAACGCGACAGCTACCAGCTGGGCGTCAAGCCCCTAACGGATGGCGCGACGATGCATTTTATCCTGCCGAATGAGGGCGAAACGCTTGAGTCGGTCGCCCGGACGGAGACGTTCTGGGCGGATCTCCTGCAGGCGGAGGCTGCGACCGATGAATACGAAATCTACTGGCGCATCCCGAAATCCGATATCGACGGCAAGCTGAGCCTCTTGCCGATGCTCTCTGACCTGGGTCTGGGTGAGCACATCAACCTCCTGGACCTGAGTCACGGGATTGCGGGCGGTGCGGAAGGCCTTGCCCTCTCGGCTGTCGATCAGATGGTCAGGATCAAGACACATGAGAAGGGCATTGAAGCCGCGGCGGTCACCATCATCATGGCTCCCACGGCAGCGCCGCTCACGAAGCCGCTGCTCGACATGACCTTGAACCGGCCTTTCTATTGTGCCCTGGTCAGCAGTGAAGGCATCCCGCTCTTCATCACGCGAGTCGATAACCCCGTACCAAACTAGTTGTACCTCAGAAAAAGCCCGGAGCGATCCGGGCTTTTTCGTTATACAGTGGACTGGCTTTCGTACATGCGCCAGTAGATGCCGCGCTGCCGGATCAGCTCGTCATGCGAGCCCTCCTCCGCAATCCGCCCGTGATCCAGGACGATGATCTGATCGGCGTGCCTAATAGTCGAGAGCCGATGCGCGATCATGAAGGTGGTGCGGCCCTGCTCCAGGCGTGCTATGCCGCGCTGGATGGCGGTTTCCGTCTCTGAATCTATGGACGCTGTCGCTTCGTCGAGGACGAGGATTTTCGGGTCTTTGGCCAAAGCCCGGGCAAACGAAATCAACTGGCGCTCACCGGCCGAGAATTCATTGCCTTTTTCCTGGACCTTCGTATCGATGCCGTCGGGCAGGCGGTTCAGGAAATCCTCACCGCCGACTTCCATCAGCGCTTCAATGGCGCGTTTGCGGTCTATGCCCTCCTGGTGAAGAGTGATATTGCTCAGAATTGTGCCTGTAAAGAGATAGGGTTCCTGCTGGACAATTGCCATTTCATCGCGGGCCTCCCGTTTCTTGACGGTGGACAGCTTATGCTTGTCGAGATAGATCTCACCCTCCTGGGGTTTGTAGAAACCTAGGAGAAGATTCATGATGGTCGTCTTACCTGAGCCGGTGGATCCGACAAAAGCAATTGTCTCCCCTTCGTTCACCTTGAAACTCACATCCCGCAAAACCGGCTCATCCGTATACGAGAAGCTCACATGGTCGAAGCGAACCTCGCCCTCCAGCTGCTCGACCGCGTCAGTACCCTCCGGGTCAGAGTCGAGAGCCAGGAGCTCAAAAATATGATCCGCCGCACTCAGCGAACGTTCCAGATCACCGACTCTTTGCATCGCATTATTGACCTGGTTAAAGAGCTTCGTCATATAATCGATGAAAATATAGAGATTCCCCAGCGGCACGAAATACGCGCCGGAGAGACTCCCCACTCCGAAGTAGAGCAGGACCGCCCCCATCATGATGTACTGAAGGGTCGATGTCGCATTCCAGGCGCTGTACGAATAGAGCTTGGTCATATTGAGCCCTTCGCGGTAAACGGAGTCATTCACTTCGTTAAACTCCCGGTCGATCCGCTCTTCCTGCCCCAACGCCTTGATGACCTCGATGCCCTGAATATTCTCGTTGAGATTGCCGTTCAGGGCGCTCAGATTCTTACGGAAACGGCGATTGTAGACGGCCGATTTTTTCCGGAAGTCAATGAAGATCACGGCCAAAGCCGGGACTGTCAGGAGACTCAGGAGTAGCAAGCTGACATCCAGGAAAGCCAAAGAGAAGAGGATCCCTATGGCGTAGACCCCCGCGGTCATGAGCTGTGAGAGTACCACCACGAAGAGCGTCTTCACCGCAGCCGTGTCATTCGTGACACGCGAGACTACGGTCCCGGCAGGCAGAGAATCGAAGTACGAGATAGGCAGTGTGTGGACATGACGGAAGACATCCTGCTGGATGTATTGGGCGACCCGGTTCGCTGCGACATGGAGATTGACACTGGCCAAAGCCCGGAGCGTCGCAGAAGCCAACATACAGACCAGATAGAACGCCAGGAGACCGAAGATAATCGGCCAGCTCTGAGGGCCCGTCCCCTCCCGGAGTTCCCGGTCGACAATTCGCCCGATCGTAAAGGGACCCGCGAGGTCGAAGGCGACCGCCGCAGCGGTGCATAAGAGCCCCAGCAGTAAAGGTTTCTTAGCACGAATGCCATACTTCAGCAGTCTGCGGTTGCGCTCTTTTTTCTGTTCAGGGGTGAGATTTACTTTTGTCTCTTCAGCAGTTTCGCCTCTCATAGCATGGCTCCTTCCTGCTGTTGTTCCAGCTGTTGTTTTTCGAACTGTGTGCGGTACCAGCCGCCCCGCTGCATAAGTTCAGCATGGGTGCCTTCCTCCGCAATTTGGCCGTCTTGGAGCACCAGGATTTTGTCCGCATCCATCACACAGGACAGTCGATGGGCACTGATAATCGTGGTCTTCCCTTGGCGCTCTCGGCGAAGGCCTTCCAGGATTTTCTCCTCAGTTCGGGCATCGACGGCGCTGAGGCTGTCGTCCAGGATCAGGATCTCGGGATCCTTCATCAGCGCTCTCGCGATCGTAATCCGCTGCTTCTGCCCACCCGCAAGCGCAATACCCTTCTCCCCGGCTTCGGTGTCGAGGCCTAAAGACAGCTGATCCAGGTCCTTACGGAAGTCGGCGATATCGATGGCTTCATCGAGCCGTCGTTCTTCGTCGACTTCGCTCCTTGAGCCGAGCAGAATATTCTCTTTGATGCTCCTGGAGAAAAGAAAAGGCTGCTGCTGGGCGTAACCGATTTTGTCTCGCACGGAATTCACCTGATAATACTGAATCGGCATATCCCCGAGCTTCAGTGAAGTCCCTTTGTGAGGGTAAAAATGCAGAAGCTGCTTCAGCAGAGTCGACTTACCCGAGCCAACCTTGCCGACGACACCGAGCGTCTGCCCCGGCTCCAGCTTGAAACTGATATCTTTCAGCACCACATCTTCGGTATCGGGATAAGTAAAAGAAAAGTTATTGAAGACAATCGCCTCGCCGCCCTGATAAGGGATGGCGTCAGGATCATCCACGATCTCTTCCTCATATTTCAAC
>CAZJTS010000129.1:4510-6186 GCA_964548975.1 uncultured Fastidiosipila sp. | reverse complement strand
TAACCATGTTATCTCTGAGATAGTCGAATCCGAACTCATTATTTGTACCGTATGTAATATCGGCGTTATAGGATTTTCTGCGATCTTCTTTTGACACATCATGAATGATCAGGCCAACGGTCATGCCCAGATAGCGGTAGATCTTACCCATCCACTCACTGTCTCGTTTGGCCAGGTAGTCGTTGACGGTGACGATGTGAACACCCTTACCGGCCAAAGCATTGAGATAGACGGCCAAAGTCGCCATCAGGGTCTTACCTTCACCGGTCTTCATCTCTGCGATACGGCCCTGGTGCAGCACGATACCGCCGATAATCTGGACGGGATAATGTTTCATCTCCAGCACGCGCCAGGAGGCTTCTCGCACGGTCGCGAATGCTTCCGGCAACAAACTGTCGAGTGTTTCCCCGTTTTGGTAACGTTCTTTAAATTCATCTGTTTTAGCACGTAAATCTGCATCACTGAGTTCGGCGTATTCGCCTTCCAGTGCCAGAACCTGATTCATGATGGGCTCGATCCGCTTGATTTCGCGGTCGCTGTAGGTTCCGAAGATTTTGTCAAAAAGCCCCATTGTGTATTGCTCCTATGTTTTCCTAATCGTTAGTCTCTTTAAGTCTGTCCAGTACAGGTCCATAACCGCCGGCACCGTATTCAATGGCCCGGCTCACACGACTGATTGTAGCGGCCGAGACGCCGGTCGCTTCCGTGATCTCCGTATAGGTCTTGTTGTCCCTTAAGAGCACAGCGACTGCCAGCCTCTGCGCCATGGATTTCAGCTCCGGCATCGTGCATAAGTCTTCCAAAAAAGCCTGACATTCTGCTTCAGACGCAAGCGAAAGAAAAGCCTTAAACAACATTCTGCTACTTTCATCAGGGAATTTATCTATGGCCATGACTCCACCGCACAAAAATTGTGATTCTCCAGAGGACAATCCGTTTCACATTATAACACCACTTTAAGGACTAAGGAATTCATCATCCTTTATATACATGTCACTCTTGCCGTGCATTTGCCAATCCAGTGAGATGCCTTCATTCGCCAGGCGACGTTGCTCCGAACGGAGGGTTTGTAGCAACTGTTGAGGCGTGTTCTCCGGTATCACAAGGCGCAGTACTCTGCTCGATATCTGATTTTCGGAAATCGTGATCCCATCTTTACCCCAGTTCTTTGTCCCTTTGAATCCACCGAGCTTCTGGGCGTGCTCACTCACCTGCTTACTCAAGTTTTCAGCCGATTGATATGACGGTGCGGTGAGATCCATGCTCTTGATACTGGTTGCTACACCATCTTCGAAACGGGCAATGACCGGATAGTTGCTTGGCAGGTTGCCGCCTTCCAGCTCCCTGAAATAGCGCCCTCTACTGAAAACATGTTCCGACCAGATGTTGTTCGCCGTCTCATTCACATCATCATCTACGTTCTGAATCTTTGCATTCTTGGGATCGTAGCCTCCCCAATAGGCCAAAGGCAAGCGAAACGATCGCTCTGTAGATTCCGGGGCGAGAACTAACTGATATGAATATTGATAGTAGAGTAGCCCGTTCTCGCGCTGAATGTAGCCATAAGGATTCCTGATAAATAGCGCCATGAGGGACGAGTCGCTGGTGTTTCTACTGAACCAATGCTTCTGCCTAGCCCTGATTGCGGAGCTGCTCACAGTATCAATGGCAAACTG
>CAZJTS010000129.1:0-4500 GCA_964548975.1 uncultured Fastidiosipila sp. | reverse complement strand
TCTGGAAGGATTCATCCCTCGATAACGCAAAGCCCAGCGAAGCCTCTTGAATGGCTGACCATGTTGCCTCCTGCCAATAGAGATCCGCCCGTAAGCTGAGTGAGAGTGAGAACAAAAGTACGACATAGGTCAGAACGATCGGGAGCACAATGGCTGCTTCCAATGTGAATGAACCTCTAGTCCCCTTGATTAAGAACCGCATAATTCCACCCCCTGCGAATGACCTGTTCTCGTCTATTCGACAAAAATGAAACGCTGTGTTGCCCGCCACTGACCAAAGGATGTCCGGCAGTTTTTTCGAGAATCCGGGCAGCGTGAGCTAACTGGTTCTCCAACTTCGGTACAACTCCCATAATTCTTAGGTAGTCGGTATAGTAGATATCTATTTTCCCCAGCGCATGATTACCGGGATAAAGCGGCACCCCTTCACCTTTACGTAGCTTCGAAACATCGGAAAGCATCAGGCGCCCGGCATCTACGAGTGCGAGCAGACGTGCTACAGCAAGGGGCTCGAGGATAACACTCCCTAAAGACGCTATCGCAACGCCTGTAACTATTACCGCAGCTATTGCCTCATGCTTCGCCATTCTGGCGGGATCTTGGAGTAATGCAAGATAATTCAAGGCAAGACGCGTACTGGCGAGCGCTGCGACCACAGCTCCTCTAGCCAAAAACTCATTCTCAATGGTCAGAAGAATTGATTCCGCTTGAAAATTGGATGTAAACTTCAAGTCGGACATTTTCTGCCCGCTCAGAGTAATAAATGACTTCCCTTCTGCTGTTTTGGCCTTGGGCCCTCTCACCTGTGATGAGAATTGGTTCAAGATATATTCCTGGAATAAGACTTTGTTGAAGATTCTCGGCACTTCGAAATCCAGTAAGTTAATCCCGCGGTTTACGAGATTCAACAAGTGTCCCACCATCGTATCCGCCGGGGCAGGCGTGAGGATAGGTATGAGATCTTCATCCTGAGCATCAGGTCTGTTGAGCAAAGCTTCAATTTCTTTCTCAAAGGTGTAAATCTTCTTCAGCCCCTCCTCGACCTGCGCCTCCTCTTCTTCACTGAGCGCCGGCTCTTCAGGCTCCATAGATTCAGCAAGTCTTGCCCTATCGAAATACCTCGTATAATTCAGACTTAGGGTCGAATAATGGGGGTTGTCATCAATGACATCAGGAATGCCCGGTTGCCCTGCCGGCAACCGGGGGAACACGGAACCCACTTGCTCAATCGCCTGCTGAAGTTCAGGCGACGTAGAGAGCAGATTACCGGCGCTACGGAAATCTTTCACTCTTTCGATCAATTCATCGATCAACGCTACACTGACACGGGTCTTGGAGAATGAAACCACTTGCTTAAGCAGCACCTCAGAGTCGGCCAGCGGGTAGTCTGGGCTGAACTGGTAAGACAGGATGCCCGAAACCTGCTTCAGGTCCTTGAGGGCTTGAGATTCGGAGACACCCGCGGGATCAAAGCCCCATAAACCATAGCGCTCGAGCAGATCACGATCGTAGGTGGCCAGGAGCTGCTGTGTTTGAAGATTAAGAACTCTGTCCAAAGTCACTTCTCGACTTCGTTCCGAGATCCCTCTGACAGTTGTGAGCCCGACACCGGTGATTGCGACTACGAGGATACATGCCACTAGGCTGATCGAGGCACGTAGTTTCAATTTGCGTACTCTTTTCCAGGTTTCGGACATCATGGCGCAGTCCTCCCTTTTACCAGCTCGGTGAGAGAGTCGATCGTATCGCCTGTCCAGAGAATCATATCGACCAGTTTTTCCGGTCTGGTCCTGATCCCGGAGACATAGTCGCCTGACAGAGCTTCGTAGACTTCCTCGCTCTGTCTGTGCAATACAACACTCTCCTTGCCGATCGCAACCTGCCGACTATACTCGAGTGGAAACTGGAGTACGGCAAGGCAAAGTAAGACAAGGCACAGGGGGACATGAATTGTAGCTTCCAAAGAATAAGACATAAGATCACCTCCTGTAGAATAATTTACAGGAGAATCGACCTCAGGTTATGCTTCAAATTTCAACAAATTTACCCTAAAATGTCGCTGTTGAATCCACCACAATTTTGGTTGCTAAGACTCTTTGCCCCAATTGCTCAAGCTTTACATAAGCCGGATGATTGAGAAATTCAGCTAATTTTGCGCGGTTACGATGTTTGGTAATGAAAACGAGGTCGTAATTGCCCGGCGTTTCCTGATCGTCCAGTAAGAGATCTACACTGAGAACTTCAGGGATTTCATGCCTTAAAGCGTTTATTTTGTCCCTGATCATAGCGATATTTTCTTGCTTTCCCCTGCCGTCTGCTTTATCTCGCAGATTTGCAACAACAGTATGAACTAACATATATATTATTCCTCATTAGGCACTGCCATAATGCCCCTAGTTTTTGTCGTTTGTTCCCAAAGCTGTCTGACACGCATAAGTGCGCGTAAAGTTGCTTCAGATTTAACACCGGTACAATATACATGAAAGCGTTGGAGATTGCCAAATGATTCCGCAGGTACTTTGTAGCTAATTATATTAGCCCCGAGCTCTCGTTCGACATAGCGTGCGACGGCCTCCGGGAAGCTTTGATAATCAATTTGCGTAAGCTGTAATCGTCTCGCCAACCATTCGGGAACTTCCGGCATTCCGGCCTCGATCAAGAGCAGGAGTTCAATCCCGGCGTATTTCAGAAGCGCTGAAACAGCCTGTTCTACCGCTTCACTTAATTCAAGATCTCTTCCGCGTACGAAGGGTTCAGGCGAAAAATAAGGTAAACCATGCTGAACAGACAGAAGCCGTCCGATCTCTTCGTAGGACAGGTCGTTGGTCTCATCGATCCTGTAAACATATTGATTTAAGCCCAACGCATCTGCCAGAGACAGCCCATCCGGTATTGCTTCTCTTAATTGATTAGCCTCTTGGAGAAAATACGGTGAAAGTAAGTCTTCAAGCGTCTCGGTGGCTACTATCTCGTCGTTACCTTTATCTTGAATCACGATGCTAGGAATGAGCAGCGCGCTTTTGGCCAGTAACAGTTCACCGCGACTGTTCTCGTAAGTATACTGTGCTTGCTCAGAGTTTGTTTGGCTTAGGCGCTTGACATGAAAAACACGATAGCCCTCTAGGCCCCGTGCGGGATTCTCCATCTGCTCCACAGATAAACCGATATCAGCCAGATATTCTGCTAAGACTTCGGGACTGATACGCAGTTCAACGAAATCTTCCAACCATTCTCTAAGTAGATACATACCTTATGACCTACGTGGCTGCATGAGCTCTTCTGAATCAATCAGAATCGTCACAGGACCGTCATTCACGAGTTCTACTTGCATATCGGCACCGAACTCACCGGTTTCGACAGTAATACCAGACCTGCGCAATGCATCGGCCATGAGTAAGTAGAGTGCTTCACCTAACTCAGGAGGAGCAGCATGAGAAAAGCCCGGTCGGTTCCCTTTCCTAGTATCAGCATAGAGCGTGAACTGAGAGACAAGTAGTATCTCGCCTCCTACCTGTTTGATATCCAGGTTCATTTTTCCGGCTGCATCACTGAAGACGCGCAATTTACTTATCTTCTGTGCCAGCTTCTCTACATCCGCCTCAGTATCCGTATCCTTGACCCCAAATAAAATAAGAAAGCCCTCGGCAATAGAGGACTTTACACTACCGGCGATCGATACAGAAGCACCGGACACTCTTTGAAGAAGTGCCCTCATACTTAGTGGACCAATTCACGCCAATCGAGATCACCACGATCGATAGCCAGGACCAGAAGTTCCGCACTGGCCAAATTACTGGCATAGGGAATATTGTTCTGATCACAGGATCTCATCAGGAGATTCGGCCCTTCATAATTGCCCTGCTGCGGATCTCTCAGGAAGATCACTGCGTCAATTTCATTGAACTCTGCCCGTGCGGCTAATTGATTCATCCCCCCGGATACATCTGTCGCAATTCCACTGATTCGTAAACCGGTGGCCTGCTCCAGCAAGCGGACGTTATTGCTGATCGACATGATTTCATGTCTGCCAAGTATCTGTTTATAAGCAATGCAGAAATTTACTAATAGCTCGTTCTTACGATTATCTGCCAGTACTACTATCTTCATCTTGATCCTCCCACGATTGCGGCTAAGTGCATTTTCATGCACTTTACACATGAATCAAAAATATTTTACTAATTATCTGTGTTACATACAAGTGGTCAGTCTGTCCAAAACATTTGCCTGCTTTCACACAATATAGCAAGAGACTATGACAGACTTGTAACAGTTTTCGCATTCTCGTCACATTGTAAAGATTTGTCGGTAATCTACATGGGAGTATAAGCTTATAAAAGACTTTTTACCAATAATTATGTGATCGTGTACCTTGATACCCAGAAGCTCTCCCGCCTCCACAAATTTCCGGGTACTTCTCAAATCATCAGCTGAAGGTGTGGTATCCCCGCTCGGATGATTATGTAAAAGTATGATAGCAGATGAATTGGCACGAATCGCTTC
>CAZJTS010000128.1:4906-6199 GCA_964548975.1 uncultured Fastidiosipila sp. | reverse complement strand
GTATTTTTAACGCAGTAGCTGGCGTTGCACGACATCATTTCATGATGCCGATAGGAAAAGTCTATGATTTCGACTTTTCAGATAGCCACTAAATAAGGGATGGAGAGAGATTTCATGTTCTGGAACGTTACATCACGAACACCGCGGACGTCGATCTCACGGACCGTCTGGCTGAAGCGCTGATGCAGTCCGTGATGATTGCCGCGCCGCAGGCTTTGGCCGACCACGAAGATTATGCTTCGCATGCCACTTTGCTCTGGGTAGGCAACCTGGCACACAACAACATCGTGGGCGTAGGCAGGGAACATGACTGGTCTTCACACCAGATCGAGCACGAGATTTCCGCCTACTATGGCGCGACCCACGGCGCAGGTTTAGCTGTACTGGTACCGGCATTTATGACGTATACGCTGTCTACGAATGTTACGCGCTATGTACAGTTCGCTACTCGTGTCATGGGTGTGCCTAACGACCCGGGACATCCGGAGGCAGTGGCAAGAGAAGGTATTCGCCGCTTCCGCAGTTTTCTGGACAGTCTCGGTATGCCGGATAACTTACGTGCCTTTGGCGTCAAGGAAGAGGACATTCCTGGCTTGGCACGCGGTGTGCGCCGGACAAATGGCGAATTTGTGGGCTTCTTCCAACCCCTGCGGCAGGAAGACATCGAGAACATCCTGCGGCTCTGTTATTAAACGGAAATAAGACTGGTGGTACAATCCCGCACTGCAGAGTGCGGGATTGCGCATTATAATCAGCTTGGGCATAAAAAATCCCGCGAATCAGGGATCCGCGGGGATAAGTGGTGACCCTAACGAGAATCGAACTCGTGATTCCGCCTTGAGAGGGCGGCGTCTTAACCGCTTGACCATAGGGCCAGGACAAGCGTCAATAATATTATCATGAGCCCGTGCGTCACGCAAGTGCTTTTTCAAAAAAACCAATGTGCTGCCAAGATAAATTGGAAGCCGTTTAATTTACGCGGATGCGGCTGATTTTCTGTCGTAATACTCGGAATTTCTTGGCTGGGATGTGTTCTTGCGACAGAGCGACAGTGGCGATCGTGCTACAATAAGCTCCGTATGTTTACGTAGAGGAGGCCAGATTATGGCGGCGCAAGATCATGCCATTGTTATAAAAGGTGCCAGAGAGCACAATCTTAAGAATATAAACCTAAGAATTCCCAGAGAGAAACTTGTTGTTTTGACGGGCCTTTCGGGCTCCGGCAAATCTTCGTTGGCCTTTGACACAATCTATGCGGAAGGGCAGCGTCGCTATGTTGAATCGTTGTCATCC
>CAZJTS010000128.1:0-4896 GCA_964548975.1 uncultured Fastidiosipila sp. | reverse complement strand
ACGCCAGACAATTTCTTGGCCAAATGGTGAAGCCGGACATTGACAGCATCGAAGGATTGTCACCGGCTATCTCGATTGACCAGAAGACGACCAGCAAAAATCCACGGTCTACTGTGGGTACGGTCACAGAAATCTATGATTATCTCCGTCTGCTCTTCGCGAGAGCCGGCACACCTCATTGTCCGGTGTGCGGCAGACCCATAGAGAAGCAAAGCATTGACCAGATTATTGAACAGGTTTTGGCCCATCCGGAAGGTACGCGCCTCCTGATACTGTCGCCGATTATCCGCGACCGTCGCGGCGAATACAAGAAGCTTCTGGATCAGCTGCGGAAGAACGGTTTCGTCCGTGTGCGCGTCGATGGCGAGGTCCGTGAACTGGATGAAGATTTCGATCTGGATCGGCAAAAAAAGCACACGATAGAGGCTGTTATCGATCGCCTGGTTATCCGTGACGGGATTCGTTCGCGTTTGAGTGATTCTCTGGAGACCGCGCTTGAGCACTCCGAAAATCGTTTTGTGCGCGTGCAGTTTCAAGAAGAAGTAGGTATGGACAGTGCGGGTGAACGCCAATGGCAGCTTCATGAGGAGATTTTCTCCGAGAATTTTGCCTGCCCTGAGTGCAACGTCAGCATCAGCGAAATCGCTCCGAGAATGTTCTCTTTCAATAATCCGCAAGGCGCCTGCCCGGATTGCACGGGTCTGGGTAGTTTTCGCAATATTGATCCTGACTTGGTTATCGACGATGAGAATCTCTCGCTCAACGAAGGCTGCATCACTGTGGGCGGCTGGAAGTTTGCCGACCGCAAGAGCTGGGCCAGGTCGTACATCGAAGCCCTGGCGGAGAACTATGGGCTCGATCTGGATCGGCCATGGCGTGAGCTTGACAGCGAAGACAAGCACTTGGTCCTTTTTGGCAACCAGGGCGAAAAAATCAATGTGGATACCAGTAATTCGAAATATAATCGCGGCGATGAATACCGCAGCGCCTGGGAAGGCGTGATCCCAAGCATGATGCGTCGCTACGCGGAAACTTCGAACGACGAGATGCGCGCTTATTACGAAGCGTACATGTCCGAAACCGTTTGCGAGACCTGCCATGGCGCTCGCCTCAAGCCCGAGAGTCTCTCGGTCAGTTATGGCAAGAAGAATATTTATGAACTATGTTCGTTGCCGATTCGCGGCTGCAAGACATACATCCATGAACAATTACATGCGCTTACCCCGCAGAAGCGCGAAGTCGCTGAACGCATCAGCCAAGAGCTTGACGCGCGTTTGCAATTCTTGATCGATGTGGGTCTGGATTACATGACACTGGCCAGAGCATCCGCAACGCTTTCGGGCGGTGAAGCTCAGCGAATTCGCCTGGCCACTCAGATTGGTTCGGGTTTGATGGGGGTTCTGTACATCCTCGATGAGCCCAGCATCGGACTGCATCAGCGTGATAACCGCCGCTTGCTGAATACACTTGAGCATCTGCGCGATATCGGCAATACCGTTCTGGTCGTTGAACATGATGAGGAGACCATGTTCGCAGCGGACTATATTGTGGATATCGGACCCGGAGCCGGTGAGCAGGGCGGCAAAGTAGTTGCCGTGGGTGATGTCTACGAAATTATGCGTACACCGGAATCAATTACGGGCCAATACCTCAGCGGAGCGCGGACCATCCTGATCCCAGAGGCCAGGCGGCAGGGGAATGGCAGCTTCCTGACGGTCAAAGGCGCAGCTGAAAACAACCTGAAAGAGATTGATGTCAGCATCCCTCTAGGAACCTTTTGTTGTATTACCGGTGTATCCGGTTCAGGCAAAAGCTCACTGGTCAATGGCATTATTTTGCCCACCCTCGAGGCGAAGCTCAATCGTGCCCGCCGCAAGGCCGGCAAACACCGGTCGATCGAGGGTTATGATCAGCTGGACAAGGTGATCGCCATCGATCAGTCTCCGATCGGCCGTACACCGCGTTCGAATCCGGCTACCTACACAGGTGTCTTCGACATCATCCGCAAGCTTTACACCGCTACGCCCATGGCCAAAGCCCGCGGCTATCAAGCCGGGCGCTTTAGTTTCAATGTCAGAGGCGGACGTTGCGAAGCCTGCAGCGGTGATGGTGTCAATCGCATCGAAATGCAGTTTTTGGCCGACATGTACGTGCCTTGCGATGTGTGCGGCGGCAGCCGTTACAACCGCGAAACATTGGAAATCCTGTACAAAGGGAAATCCATTGCCGATGTCCTGGCCATGCCTGTCGACGAGGCGGTTGTGTTCTTCGAAAATATTCCGTCCATTGCCCGCAAGATCCAAACCTTGCAGGACGTAGGCCTGGGCTATATTCGCTTGGGACAGCCTTCTACGCAGCTCAGCGGCGGTGAAGCGCAGCGAGTCAAGCTGGCTACCGAACTCTCCAAGCGCAGTACCGGTAAGACTTTCTACATCCTTGATGAACCTACGACAGGTCTGCACATCGCGGACGTGCACAAGCTTGTGGACATTCTGCAGCGCTTAACCGATGGCGGGAATTCTGTCCTCGTCATCGAACACAATCTCGATGTTATCAAAACCTGCGATTACATCATCGATTTAGGTCCGGAAGGCGGCGAAGGCGGTGGTGAGATCATCGCGTCGGGCACGCCGGAAGAGGTAGCTGCGTGTGAAAAATCTTTTACAGGACAATATCTGCGCAAGATCATGGACGCGTATAAGGCCGGCAAAAAGCCCTACGAAGCTTTTGTAGAAGGCGGACCGCTTCTCTAGACGCAAAACTGGTTCAGTGTGAATTCTGCCCAAATATTGACGTCCATTTTGTAACGAATATCTTAACAGTTGCAAATTTGACTTTATTTGTCGGACGATTCAGATACAATGATTAAATACATTGCGGCATCAGCTGCAGAGAAAGAGGTGAGTGCGCATGGGCCAGAAGTGCGTAATGTGCCATAAGAATATACCGGTGATCTATACTACCCGTTTTGAGAACGGTAAAACGATTAATGAAGGCATCTGCTTAAGTTGTGCCTATAAGAACCGCATTGGCGGACTCGATGAGATGTTTACGAAGAGCGGGGTCAACGACAGCAATGTCGATCAGATCACCGAGCACTTGAATCAAGTAATGGAGCAGATGCAGGGCACAAGCCCGCAGAATCTGTTGGCTGCTATGTTCGGCGGCGAAGTCCCTGAGAACATCGCCAGTATACTTGGCGGTGTTGAGGGACAGAACGCCGAGGACGAAGAAGAGGACGAATACATAGATATTTACAAGTCGAATGATAGTGACAGTAATGACGAGGAGTATGAGGACGGCTTCGAGAGTTCTCTCCAGCTATTCACGAATTCGCCCATGCATGGCGGTGAGGGTGAGCGCTCGGCTTTGGCCGAGGGTTCTGAAGCAGAAGAAGAGGTGAAATGGCCTTTGATTCTGCCTAAGAAGCAGGATGATCACCAGCGCGACAGCAAACGCGCAGGAGCAAGGCCGCGTCGCAAGAAGCGCAAGTTCCTGGATCAGTTTGGCCGCAACCTCAATGACCGAGCACTGAATGGTGAACTCGATCCCCTGATCGGTCGCCAGAAGGAGCTCGATCGCGTGATTCAGATCCTCAACCGCCGCAGCAAGAATAATCCTGTTCTGCTAGGCGAACCGGGTGTGGGCAAGACTGCCATCGCCGAGGGGCTGGCCAGCCGCATTGTGGCCGGAGAAGTACCGCAGAAGCTGCTGGACATGGAGGTCTATCTGCTGGATATGACTGCCATGGTTGCCGGCACACAGTTCCGCGGTCAGTTTGAGAACCGCATGAAGGGACTTGTGGACGAAGCGACCAAGGAAGCGAATATCATCCTGGTCATCGACGAACTGCACAATATCATGGGCGCGGGTGATGCGGAAGGCGCGATGAACGCTGCGAATATCCTGAAGCCCGCCCTGGCGAAGGGTGAGATCAGAGTTCTTGGCTCTACTACCCTAGACGAATATCGTCGCTTCGTCGAGAAGGATTCGGCTCTCGAACGCCGTTTCCAGAAGGTTACGGTCGATCCGCCGACAGCGGAAGAGACTTTTGAGATCCTGAAGGGCCTCCGCCCCCATTTCGAGAAACATCATCACGTCACCTATTCGGATGACGTTTTGCAAGCCTGCGTCCGTTTGTCTGAGCGCTATATTTCGGAACGTTTCCTCCCGGACAAAGCCATAGACCTGATGGATGAGGCCGGTTCGAAGGCGAACCTCAAGGATGAAGACCTGATCGTTTACTCGAAGCTGAAGAAAGATCAGCAGCTAACGGCTTCACAGCTTGAGCGCTTGTCCACCGAAGCGCAGCCTGATGACAAGGACCCCTCTGCGCTGGAGGCCTTCTATGCCCGTCAGGCAGAACTCAAGAGTCACAAGCTCAAGACAGACAAAGAGCTGAATCAGCTCGAGGAACGCATTGCACCCACACCCATCACAGAAGATGACATAGCGGATGTCGTAGCCATGTGGACGAATATTCCGGTCAAGAGCTTAACTGAAACGGAACAGAAGAAGCTCCTGCATATGGAGGAGCGACTCCACGAGCGCTTGATTGGCCAGGAGAAAGCTGTTTCGGCGGTTTCGCGAGCCTTGCGCCGCACCAGAGCCGGCTTGCGCAGCCGCAAGAAGCCCTCGAGCTTTATCTTCGTCGGACCCACAGGCGTCGGCAAGACCGAACTCGTCAAGGCACTTGCGCAGGTGATGTTCGACAGCGAAGAAGCGTTGATTCGCCTGGATATGTCCGAATATATGGAGCCGCACACTGTCTCTAAGCTGATCGGTTCGCCTCCGGGTTATGTAGGCTACGACGATGGGGGTCAGCTGACCGAGAAGATCCGCCGTAAGCCTTACAGCGTCCTGCTGCTCGACGAGATCGAGAAGGCTCATGCGGAT
>CAZJTS010000127.1:0-6209 GCA_964548975.1 uncultured Fastidiosipila sp. | reverse complement strand
GCACGAGACGGTTGATAGACATGAGCTCCATGAGCCGTCTTTCGTAATCCCTCAGAAATGTCACCTGCTCATCGGTGAAATCCGCCAGGAGGTCTTCTTCGTACAAACGATTCTGTCTGATGAATGCCTTGACCGACTTCGGCAAGGCTTGGGCGTCGAGATTACCGGAACGGATCTCAGCGCGGATCGCCGTGGACGACACAGCCATCGGCTCGAGGTCGAAAAAAGCGACTTTGGCCGCATACGCGGATTCGAGATGTCTTGCCTGAGCCAAAACTTCCGTCTCCGTCACACCCGGCCGGCGCGCTACGAGCAAGGTAGTTACGGCTAGGAGGCTCCTGAATTCCCGCCAGCTTTCAAACTGCATGAGTGAATCCGAGCCGATGACCAGGTAGATCGCTTCGTCCACATGCGCGATCGTATCCTGTACGTGTCGCACCGTTTGAATCGTGTAGGAGCGTCCGGGTTGGCGAATCTCATAATCGCTGACGGTGACTTCCCGTTTTTTGGCCAAAGCCAACTCCGCCATCCGAAACCGGTAAGCCGAGAACGACAGGTCCCGCCTCCCTTTATGGGGAGGCGCACCTGCGGGAATGACATAAAGTTTATCGACGAGGCCGCTTTTGAGGACACTCTTCACAATGCGTTTGTGCGCTTTATGAAACGGATCGAAAGTGCCCCCGTAGATCGCAATCCCCATCAGGATCTCCCGATATCCGTGCGGTATTGTTTATTCTCGAAACTGATTTTCTCGGCCATGGCATAGCACGTGTCGAGACAGGTTTCGAGATCCATATCGCGAC
Organism: uncultured Fastidiosipila sp.; assembly: GCA_964548975.1. GTDB lineage: Bacteria > Bacillota > Clostridia > Saccharofermentanales > Fastidiosipilaceae > JAAYZH01. The sequence continues at coordinate 5,406 of CAZJTS010000127.1, read as the reverse complement.
TGACCACAGCGAGTACACGACCGCTTGAGGTGACTGTCTGCTCGAAGGATTTCTCCGTACCGGCTGTGAAAATCAGCTCCATCGGCTCCCCTTCATGAGACGCCTGATCATCCTTACCCGCCTGCCAGTTACTTAGGCCGCGAATCGGGAGCCCCTTTTCGAAGGCTTCCGGATAACCGCCTGAAGCCAGGATGACGCAGGCAGCATACATTTCTTCCCACTCGAGATCGAGCTCCGCCAGACGCCCGTCAATGACTGCCTCCATAACATCCAGAAGGTCGGTTTTCAGCAGAGGCAGAATCACCTGAGCTTCCGGATCACCGAAACGGGCATTATATTCAATCACCTTAGGTCCCCTCGAAGTCAGCATCAGGCCGAAATAGAGGATGCCCTGGAAGTGGCTGTTGATCTCTCGCATGCCTTTGAGTGTGGGATTGATGATCTCATCCGCTAACTGTTGCTTCTCTTCTTCCGTGAAGACATGAGAAGGTGCGAAGGAGCCCATACCGCCGGTATTCAGCCCCTTGTGGCCATCCAATGCGCGTTTATAGTCTCGGGTCGGCGGCATTGCTTTCCAATGCGTACCGTCCGTGAAGACCATAAGCGTGACTTCTTCGCCTTCCAAGTATTCTTCGATCAGGATCTTGTGGCCGGCTTCACCGAAAACATTCTGAACCATCATCTCCTGCACAGCGAGTGACGCTTCACTATAGTTCTGGCAGACGCGTACACCCTTACCGCGAGCTAAACCGTCGGCTTTGACGACCAGCGGATAAGGCGCCTGGCTTAAATGTTCGAATGCTTTCTGAGCTTCCGTAAAGATCTTGAAGTTCGCAGTTGGCACGGAGCGCCGATGCATGAGCGATTTGGCAAACTCCTTACTCGCCTCGATCCGGGCGGCCGACTTCGTTGGTCCGAAGGCCCGGATGCCGGAAGCGCGCAGGCGGTTGACCAGTCCCATCGCAAGCGGGTCATCAGGTGCCACGAAAACCATGTCAACCGGATTCTTCTCGGCGAAACGGACCAGTTGATCGAGGTCTGTAGCGCCGATCTGTACGCGCTCGGCCAGAGCCTCCATGCCGGAATTGCCGGGTGCGCACCAGATTTTGCCGACGCGCGGAGATTGTGCCAGCTTCCAGACAATTGCCGACTCGCGGCCGCCCTCACCGACAACTAATACGTTCTGTTTCGTTCGTGCCATTTCCTCTACCTCCATCTAATGTTTAAAGTGTCTTTGACCGGTAAATACCATCGTAATTCCCAGTTCATCCGCTGCCTTGATCGACTCTTCATCCCGGACAGAGCCGCCCGGTTGAACGATCAGTCGTACCCCATGCCGGGCTGCATAACGCACGCAGTCATCGAAGGGGAAGAATGCATCCGAGGCCAAAATCGCGCCCTCCGTCTTTTCCCCTGCCTGACGACAGGCAATCTCGACGGACGTAATCCGGTTCGGCTGCCCCGGTCCGATGCCGACGGTCTGAAAGTCTTTACATAGACACACCCCGTTCGACTTGACGTGCTTAACGACCTGCATGGCAAAGCGGATCTTCGCCTGATCATCGGCCTCGAGTCCCGCCTGTGTCACAACTTGAATATCCTCATATACCGTGCGGTCGGTGTCCTGGACCAGGAGCCCGCCGTGGACAGGTTTGTAAGATTTGCTGCCTGCCGGGAAGGGCTTGGCGCATTCCGGGAGGATCAGAACGCGGAGGTTCTTCTTTTTGGCCAAAACCGCCTTCGCCTCCTCAGCAAGCGCCGGTGCGACAAGCACCTCCAAAAATACGGGTTGCATCGCTTCGGCCATCGCCCCGCTGACTTCGCGGTTCGTCGCAACGATTCCGCCGAAAATGGAAATAGGATCCGCCTCATAGGCGAGCCGCCAGGCTTCCTCGATCGTGTCCGCGCTGGCGATACCGCAAGGATTGGCGTGTTTGACCGCGACAACTGTGGGCTCCGAAAATTCCTTCAGCATCTGCAAAGCCGCATCGGTATCGGCAATATTGTTATAACTGAGTTCCTTGCCCTGGAGCTGCTTGGCTTCAGATAAGGAATCGACCAGAGGGAGTGCCGTCTTGTAGAATACAGCCCCCTGGTGCGGGTTTTCGCCGTAGCGGAGGGGCATGGCTTTGGTATAGGTTAGGGTCAGTGTTTCAGTCTCGTCTTCTTCTGTGAAATGATCCGCAATCAGGGCATCGTAAGCTGCAGTGTGGCGGAAGACTTTCGTTGCCAGGCGCTTTCTCGTTGCGAGAGCAGTCTCACCGTCAGAGGCGAGCTCGTTCAGAACCGGCTCATAATCCGCCGGATCACAGATGACCGTCACCGAGGCCTGATTCTTCGCAGCAGCTCTCAGCATAGTGGGACCGCCGATATCAATGTTTTCGATCGCCAGGTCTTCCGTGACATCGGGCCTCTGGATGGTTTCTTTGAAGGGGTACAGATTCACGACGACGAGGTCGATCAGATCAATCTTGCTGTCTTCTAAGAAGGCCAGATCGGAGGGGTCGCTGCGCCGAGCGAGAATACCCGCATGGATATGGGGATGGAGTGTCTTGACTCGTCCGCCGAGACATTCCGGGAAACCGGTGATCTCGCTGACATCTTCGACCGCCAAACCTTCCTGACGCAGAAGCTCGGCGGTCCCCCCGGTCGAAATGATCCCGTAGCCATTTTCGACCAAGCCTTTGGCAAAAGGCACCAGACCGGTCTTATCGTATACACTAATTAATGCTTTCTTCATTTATCTTCCCCCATGATCTGCTCCGCCAGCTCTCCCAATGTTTCCGGATAAATCTGCCACTCAGCCTCACGCATGATGCGTTGCTGTAGGCTTTCCGGTGTATCGTCCGGCATGACGCGGACCCGTTTCTGTTTCAGAATCCTGCCCTGGTCATAGTCCTGATTGACCAGATGCACCGTCGCGCCTGACCAGCTTTCGCCGGCCGCCAGCACCGCCTCGTGAACGCGTAAGCCGTACATCCCCTGTCCACCGTAGGCCGGTAAGAGCGAGGGATGAATGTTGATAATTCTATTATGCCAAAGCGAGAGGATTCTCTCACCCACTTTGGCCAAAAAACCGGCCAGGACAATAAACTCCGCTTTTACTTTTTCCAGCTCAGAAATCAGACCTGACTCGAAGGTTTCCGGTGATTCATAGTCTTTCCGCCTTACTACAGACGTCGGGATGCCCCGGGCTTTGGCCCGTTCCAATGCATACGCATCGGCTCTCGAGGACAACACGAGGCAGAACTCAACGCGGTTCAGCTCACCTCTCGCCTCGGCGTCCAATAAAGCCTGGAGATTGGTCCCGCCGCCCGATACCAGAACCGCAACTCGGAGCTTACGCATTTTCAGCAAGTAAGGTCTGGAGACGCTCATGCTTCTCCTCGACTTGTGAAGCCATCTTCTTCCTGGCATCTTTCAGCGCTTGAGCGAGGTCAGCATCGCCCAAAGCCAGAATCTGACAGGCCAGGAGAGCGGCATTGGCGGCACCATTGATGGCAACCGTCGCGACCGGAACCCCCGTAGGCATCATGACCTCCGCCAGGAGCGCATCCAAACCATTCAGCGCACCGGATTGGATCGGCACCGCGATGACGGGCAAGGTCGTATAACTGGCCAAAACCCCGGGCAAGTGCGCAGCCAAACCGGCGGCGGCGATAATCGCCCCGAAGCCCTTCTCTTCCGCCGTGCGGCTCAGTTCAGCCGCGCGATCCGGTGTCCGGTGTGCAGAGCAGATCGCCGCCTCGAAGGGCACAGACAGTTTCTTCAATTGGTCGAAACAGGGCTTCATCAAACCGTAATCGGAATCGGAACCCATAACTACAAGTACTTTTTTCATTAGACACCTCTCTTCTGCTTCCATTATAGCCAACCTCTCCTGACTTAGCGCCTTTCCTCCAGGTCGGCGAGGATCTCGGCGAATTTTTTCTCATCAATGATGTACTTCCGGCGGTAGACGAAATACCCGATCACAATAATGATCAACGGCAGGATCAGCATAGAGAATTTGAAGATCTGTAAACCGGAAGCGGTCATATCCTCGGGGACTTCAGCTTCCTTCATTCCGGAGAGGACGAGCGTAAAACCGACAACACCTGCCGAGGCAGCCGAACCCATCTTATTGATAAAGGGCTGTAAGGACAGCGTCACCGAGTCGTTTCTGCGGCCGAGTTTCCACTCTCCATACTCCACTGAATCCGAGATGAACATCAGCATCAGGAGCTGGATGAAACCCTGCCCTGCGAAAAGCAGCACGCCGGCCAGACCGATGAAGAGCATGGTTGTGGTCGGCGCAAAGTAGAAAATGAGGTAACCGGCGACTACAAGTATGGTTGCCGCCGTATACAGAGTTCGGCGATTGTAGCGCTTGGAGAAACGCGGATACAAGGCGAGTGCGACAATCTGAGTCACACCTAAGATCGCCGCAAAGATGGCGTACATGCCCTCATCACCGTAGACGTACTTGAAGAAATAGAGTCCGAATGACGTCGTACTGATGTAACCGATCTGGAACAGCACCATCGAGACCGTCGTCCAGAGCAGCTGATCGTTCTGGGTAATGATTTTGAAAAGTTCGCTGACCCGGGTCGTCTCTTCGACTCGGACATCAACGGTTTCCTTGACCCCAAGCAGTGTAAAGGCCTGGAACACCCACATGATGAGCACGAGCGCTACCGCAAAGACCGTATAGGCAGTCTTCAATGAGCCTGTAACCTCGGCTAGGTAATTGGTGATGGGAACGACACCCACCACGAAGGAGAACAGACCGATGTTTGCACAGATTCTTGCAAAAGCGCCGATGCGCTCTCTTTCTTTCAGGTCCTGTGACAGGGAAGGCAGCATAGACCAATAGGCAATATCGTTCGCCGTAAAGGAGATCTCCCAGAGCACATACACTACCGTAAACATGACCAGAAAGCCGGCGGCTTTCAGACCGAAGTCCCTGAACATAATCACGGTGAGAATACCGGAGAGAATCACGCCGCTGAGGATCCAGGGCTTAAACTTACCCCAGCGCGAGCGCGTATTATCGACCAGCACGCCCATGAACGGATCATTGAAGGCATCGAAGATCCGGATCACCATCATGATGATCGTGACATAGACCAGGGTCTGGGTTGATATCTCCAGCACATCCGTCAGATAAAACATCAGCTGAATACTGAAGAGTGAATAGACCATGTCCCTACCGACAGTGCCCAGACCATACATATAACGGTTCTTAACTTTTTGTCCCTCAGCCATTGCTCTCTCCCTCTGCCCATGTTTCAACACTATAAATGGTGGAACCGAAATCCCCCCAGAGTCTGAGCTCCGGATGATATCCCGTACTCAGATACTGCGAATTTAGCCAGATGCCGTAGCGAAGGAGCTTCCCTGACGCCACGACCTGCTGTGTCTGAT
>CAZJTS010000126.1:0-6230 GCA_964548975.1 uncultured Fastidiosipila sp. | reverse complement strand
TGGATATGCTGGATATCTATTCGACAGGCGAGTACGAGGGGAAGATCGGTATAATCGGCGGCGGCCCGGCAGGCATAGCTTTGGCCTTCTATATGGGACGCAGAGGTTATGATGTCACCATCTACGAATCTTCTTCACGCATCGGCGGCATCCTGCGCTACGGCATCCCGAATTTCCGTCTCTCGAATGAGGATGTGGATCGGCTCGAGCGCCAGTTGCGGCTTCTGGGCGTCAAGATTCACCCGAATACGCTGATCGGGCCGGTGACTACCGTACCTGATCTCTTCCGCGACGGTTTCGATGCGCTTTTCATGAGTACCGGGGTCTGGAAACCTAATAAGATGAATGTCAAAGGCGAGTCTTTGGCCAACGTGCATTACGCAATCAACTATCTGAAGAGTCCGGAGCTCTATAACCTCGGCCGCGATGTCGTCGTTATCGGCGCCGGAAATGTCGCCATGGACGCCGCCAGAACAGCGATCCGCTCCCTGCAGACCCGTCACGTGACAGTGCTCTATAGAAAGAGCGAGGCGGACATCTCCTGCAGCGCGGATGAATATGAATATACGAAGATTGATGGAGTCGAATTCGAGTGGTATACCCAGGTTCAGGAATTTACAGAAAATGGCGTTTGGGTGTATGATACTAGAGTTACAGAGACTGAGCGAGAGCTCCGTTTCATCCCCTGCAGCTCGGCGATAGTCGCCATTTCACAGGGGCCGCAATCGAACGTGGTATCCACTGAGCCGCAGATCCGTCTCGACCGGAAAGGCCTGGTGATTACCGACGAACACAACCGGACAACCATGGAAGGCGTCTACGCCTCAGGTGATGTTGTTTCGGGGGCCAAAACCGTAGTTGAAGCACAGGCGGCAGCGAAGATCACTGCGAACGCCATGCATAACTATATACAGAGCAAGAAGAACCCCGACTGGGTCGACGAAGTGCTCTACACACCTGACATTATGGATCAGGATATGACGAAATTCGCACCACGCGAGTGATGTGAAAATATAAACAATGGAGGAACACACAATGAAAGCAGCAGTAGATCATGATCTTTGCATCGGTTGTGCCCTGTGCGCAGACCTGGCACCGGAAGTATTCGAGATGAGAGATGACGACCTCGCCCATGTAGTTGTTGAAGAAGTGCCCGCGGAAGCGGAAGGAACAGCTGAAGAAGCTAAAGATTCCTGCCCCACAGAAGCAATTTCAGTCGAATAATCCGGTCTATAGTCTGTAGATCTGAAAAAGCGTTTTTCCCCTGGCGGAAAAACGCTTTTTCTATGTGGTCGTGGGAAAGTTAATTCGTCTCGAACGTATTCCGGCCATCACCGGACAGGGGAATGGTCGGGCCGGTAATGTAGGTCTGCAGGCGGAGCCTGCCGAGCGCGAAGTCTTTCACCCTGGCCAGAGCCTCCCGCGATCTGTAGTAGAACATATTTTGATAGCTCCGCAGATCCGCCCTTACCGCCACTGCCTCAATCGGCATCTGATCCGCCAGATCCAGCGACCTTGCGAGGTGATAGGCTTGACTGACGATCACCATGCGCTCGATCCGGAAAATCTCCTCAGCTCTGACCACGCTCTCGTAAGTGGAGAAGCCGTGGTGATCCAGGAAAATATCTTCAGCCGGAACACCCGCCGCCAAGGCAAAATCCCGCATCACCCCGACCTCGTTGTACGATGGTCCGCTGTTATCGCCGGTCAGGAGCAGTTTCGGCGCTACCCCCGCCTCGTATAACGCGATGCCGGTCAGCAGGCGATCTTCCAATTGCGCAGATGCGGTATTGTTGGCTGCCGCCGCTCCCAGCACCATGATCGCATCGTAGGTGTTCCCGCTGTTCCCCAGTTCAGCCGATGAGAAGAGGCGAGGCCGGGCTTTGGCCAAAACATAGCCATTCACACCCACCAGTACCAGGAGGACAAGGCTGAGCACTATGGCCAGACCTGTCAGTAGCTTGCGCGGGGCGGATTTACGGGTTGAGGGTTTGGCATGCGATTGAGTTTTCTTCATGATTTCTCCATCCGGGTAAGTCTTAGATGAGTAGGATAGCAAAAGAGTTGGGGAGGTGCGAGTACGTAAAGCTGATGGTGCGTAGTCTGCGGTGTTCAGGTGTGCGATAATAAGTACACAAAACTTTGATTTTTGGCCAAAGTGACAAGTTATGTAAGGGTGTTTCCGTTACACTGGGGGGCAATATGAAGAAACGTACTAGTGTTTATATATTAGTTATTGCTTTCGCCTTGGTTTCTACGGTTCTTCTATTCGTTTACTTCAACAGCTACAGCATCGCTCTTAGTAAAATTGGCCTTTCTAAAAATTCTGTCGTTAATGTTGACGTAGGTCTCGATGACAATGGCAATGAGTATAGGATCGTCTTTCAATATCTGCCTAACAATGCGTTAAAGTTTGCGCATCTCGCGAAAAATACCTATGGCATATGGACGGTGACGGAGGAAGCGCATGGCCCGGATTCGCCATCGCAATATATCTCAATGGGGTGGATGCGAATTGCCGGTATGAGACGCTACGCCATGGAGGATCCGAATGTTGAATTTGAGGTGCATAATATGTATGGAGGAATGAATGCGATCGAACAAGTAAAAGTTCCTGTTGACCTTTTGCCTTCCAACGTGACTGTAAATGTGTTCCAAGCCGGAGAATTATATGTGATCCATTTTATCGCCTATGGAAACGCTGAGGCGCTCAATCAGATTGATTTTCCTCAATTTTTGGAACAAATAGATGGAATTCAATGATAAAATAACGGTTAACTTTAAGTGGCCGACTTGAGCAGATTTAAGGAGATTCATATGGGAAAATGATTTCTGTGGATTATTGTTCCGCTTCTCATGGGCATGTTCCTATCCGGCTGTGATAGTCAAGTAAAAACGGATGAGATTAAAGCAAGAGCATTTCCTTCCGGCCGTGAGTTAACGCTTCCTTATAAAGGGAAAATCAACATAGGTGATTTCGAAAACTCCGGCGGAATGATCATCGGGCTAGACCCTAAGATAGATGAGCAGATTAGCACACTGGAAGCGGCTGGCGATCTTAAGTTCCATGAAGTTCCCGGTCAAGGCAACGCTTGGCTTCTTGTCCATGACACAGCTAATGAAAAGGATTTGTATGTTCTGACGCCACATTGGCAGGAGGGGCGTCTCGTTCATCATTTCAAGCCGGCGAAGGCTTATGTTGTGAGTGGCGAATCTAATCAATATGAACGTCGAGCGATCCTTTTCCCCGTACACCTGGTTACGGATCCCAGGCTGGGTGAGATACATCGCTTATCTCCGGAATTAGTCCGGGAGACGGAGTATGAGATTGAGGGAATGGATCTGGAAAATGTCGAAACATTCTTCGAGGATACGATTAATGCGTTCAAGGAATTCTATGAGTTATCCGGCTACTATCAGGTTCAGCGGGAAGGTGATGCCCTGATACTAACCCCTATTTCAAAGCTGATACCGTTTCGGATTGAATTTAGCTACCGCTATAGTAATGCTTATATAAGATTATTGGGGTGAACCAAAGCGTGACTTATTCTTGAAAATTCAAGTTTGATCATCAACCCAATAACTTGACAAAGCCGAATTATGCTGTTATTGTCCTACGGTGACCGCATCTCGCAGGTCTCTAATTTCGTGCCTCGCACGAAAACCTGTATGAGCGAGTCCCGAATATTTAAGGGGGTACACGTATGTACGCAGTAATTGCTACCGGTGGCAAACAGTATAAGGTTGCAGTCGGTGATGAAGTTTTCGTCGAGAAGCTCGAGGGTGAGCCGGGCGATAAGATCAGCTTTGGCGAGATCCTGACAGTTGCCGGAGATGACGGTGTCAAATTCGGAGAAGATCTGAAAGATGCCAAGGTTGAAGGCGAGATTGTTAAGCAGGGTAAGGGCAAGAAGATTATCGTCTTCAAGTTCAAGGCCAAAAAAGGCTATCGTCGTAAGAAGGGTCATCGCCAGCCTTACACGAAGATCAGAATCAACGATATCGCCCTCTAGGCCTTTGGCGCTATAGAGTGATAAAAAGCTAACGATGATCAGAGTCAGAATGCTGGAAAATCGACAGGGGATCTGCGGTTTTCTTTGCGAAGGCCATGCGGGATATGCTGAAGAGGATGAAGCTGATGTGATTTGCGCCGCGGTTACCGCGATCGCAGGTACAACAGTAGCGGCCCTGACAGATATTCTGGAGCTGGAAGTAGACTATGATTTTCGCCCGGGACACTTGAAATGCGAAGTTCAGACGGTGACGCAGGATGCGACACTTTTGCTTGAAACTTTCGCGCTCGGTGTCAAACAGATTGAATACAGTTATAGTTCAGATTTTGTGCATATGGAAGATGCACTGCGTAGCTAGGAGGCAGGAACAATGTTTAAATTAGATTTACAGCTATTAGCCCATAAGAAGGGTCTGGGTTCTACCAAGAACGGCCGTGACTCTGAGTCCAAGCGTCTGGGAGCCAAAGCCGGTGACGGTGAGTTCGTTCTGGCAGGCAACATTCTCTACAGACAGCGCGGTACGAAGATTCATCCGGGTACCAATGTCGGCAGAGGTAAGGACGATACGCTCTTCGCTCTGATTGACGGTAATGTGGCTTTTGAGCGCAAAGACAGAAAGCGCACCATGGTCAGTGTTTATCCGGAAGCAGCCGAAGCGTAAAACCGATCGGTATTAAGTAAACTATGTGAAGTCCGACTTTTGCGTCGGACTTTTTAGTCTTAGGGAAACAATTATGTTTATAGATGAGGCAAGAATCTGGGTCAAGGCAGGGGATGGCGGTAACGGTGCCATTTCTTTTCATACGGCCAAATACGTGCCCCAGGGGGGGCCTGACGGCGGCAACGGCGGCAGGGGCGGCAGTATCCGTTTCAAAGCGGACCGCAACATCTCCACTCTCCAAGCGTTCCGTTTTCAGCGCAAATATACCGCTGAAGACGGTCAGAACGGCATGAGCAAAAAGATGGCGGGGAAGTCGGGTCAGGATGTTCTCGTTAGGGTCCCGGTCGGTACCCTGATCCGTGAAGATGAGACGGGGCGTCTCCTGGCAGACCTCAGTGAAGATGAGCAGGAGGTCCTGGTCAGTGAAGGCGGCCGGGGCGGCGTCGGTAACATGGTCTTCGCAACGTCGACCCGTCAGGCACCGCGTTTCGCCAAGCCCGGCCAAAGAGTGGAAGGTTTCTATATTCAACTTGAATTGAAACTGCTGGCGGACGTCGGCCTCATCGGTCTGCCGAATGTCGGCAAGAGTACTTTCCTCTCCGTGGTGTCGCAAGCCAGACCCCGCATCGCCGACTATCACTTCACCACGCTTGAGCCACAACTGGGTATCGCCACGGTGGGTGACTATTCCTTTACCATCGCGGATATCCCCGGCCTGATCGAAGGGGCCAGCGAAGGTGCCGGCCTCGGACATGACTTCCTGAGACACATCGAACGCACCCGTCTATTGGTACATTTCCTGGATGTTTCAGGCAGCGAAGGCAGAGATCCTCTGGAGGATTTCCGGCTGATCAATCAGGAGCTGGAGGCCTTCAACCCGCGTCTGGCTGAGCGCCCGCAGATCGTAGCGCTGAACAAAATCGACCTGGCGGATGAAGCCCAGGTCCAAGAAGTCCGCGCAAAACTGGAAGATGAAGGCTATGAGGTCCACGAACTCTCTGCTCCGATCCACATCGGCACAGCCGAGTTACTCGAAAGCATCGCCGGAACCGTAGCTAAGCTTCCGGAAGTGATTCTCTATGAGAAGCCCCAGACCGATGTCAAGGTTTACAGGCTCGAGCAGGATGATTTCACCGTTAAGAAGATCAGTAGCGGCTACAGCGTTCAGGGGCCGTGGATCGACGAGCTGATGCGCGCGATCAACTTCGGGGACACGGAATCGCTTCAATACTTCCAGAAGCAGCTGAGAGTCAAGGGCGTTATCGATGAACTTGAGAAGGCGGGCGTCCAGGAGGGCGACGAGATTGAACTCGGCGACATCGTCTTCGACTATATATTCTAAGAGGTAATAATGAGTTTAAACAGTAAACAGAGAAGTCACTTGCGTAGCCTAAGTAATCCTTTGGACAGCATTTTTCAGCTGGGTAAGGAGGGCATCAGTGAGGAGACTTATCGACATTTGGACGATCTGCTCAGAACCCGTGAGCTGATCAAGATTACGGTACTGAAGGCCTGTCCTTTGCCCGTCAAGGAAGCGGCTCAGGGATTGGCGGCCT
>CAZJTS010000125.1:0-6233 GCA_964548975.1 uncultured Fastidiosipila sp. | reverse complement strand
GGATCTTCCCTAACTCGACCTTGTATGTCTGCCAGAATCTTCTCATTGGATCTTCCCCCCTTTCTGCTCGACCAGCGAGATAAAGCTCTCTTCGAGTGAACCTCGATCCGGCATAATCTCGTAGATCATGAAGCCGGCTTCTATAAGGTCTTCCAACATTGCATTGATATGCTCTCGTTCACAGCTGACCTTCACATAGTCCTGCGCCAGAGTCGCACCGATCTGTCGCTCAGTGAAGAAACGTTGGAGACCATGAGGATCATTACAGAGTATAGCGACCGTATTGCCGTCCATCCGGGACATGATCTCAGATACTTTCCCCGTCTCAATGAGCTCTCCCAGATGAATCAGACCGACCCGATCACAGAGCGCCTGCATTTCCCAGAGAATATGGCTGGAGACCAGCACAGTCACGTTCTGTTTCTCCGCCAGTTCACGCAGAAGTAAGCGAAGTTCTCTGATACCCTGCGGATCCAGCCCGTTCGTCGGCTCATCGAGGATCAGCACTTCAGGTGAATGAATCAGACTCAGCGCCAATGCGACACGCTGCTTCATTCCGAGTGAATAATTCTTGCTTTTCTTATGAATCGCCTGTTCCATCTTGACGAAAGACACGACCTCCTTAAGACGCGCTTCGGTCACCTCCGGATAAAAGGCGCTATAAAGCTTCAGCTGTTCCCAACCGCTCATGTACTCGTATAGATCGGGATTCTCAACGATACAGCCGATCTTGCTTTTGATCTCCGTGAAATCCGTCCGATAGCTTCTGCCTTCGTACTCGATATCGCCGGAAGTCAGGTCGCTGAGTCCTGTCATCATTCGGATCGTCGTTGTTTTACCTGCCCCGTTCGGCCCGATCAGGCCAAAGACCTCGCCGGCATAAAGATCCAGACTTAGATCTTTGACAATCGTTCGGCCACCGATCACTTTATTGACATCCTTAAGCCGCATTCTTACCTGCTCTGCCATGTCGTACTCCTTATTTTGTATTACTGTATCATCACGTTGATACAATTAGAGTATAACCTAGCCGGAAGATTTTGCAAGCACAATGTGAAAATTATTTTCTATCCAGGGCTTTGGCCAAATCCAAGCTCAACCCACCATCCGGGAAAACAAAGAGCGGGATGCCGATCTGCCCGGATCCCTGAAGTAGTGAGAGGCTCGGATGCGTGTCTCTCAGATCGATGAATTCATGAAGCCAGGACACATTGACTCCCAGGTCTCTAAATTCGAAGTCGATATCCGCAGCCTTCAACTGATCTACTGCTTCAGCGCAATCCGGGCAATCCATAATGCCATAAATAATCATAGTCAGATCTCCTCTCGAGATAAGTGCTTGAGCATTTTAGCGAGCCACTTAGCCGTTACATCGGCCCGGTCGAACGCGTGGTTATACTCCACCAGGTCCATGGCGTTCACCCGGACATGCTCAAAAATGTTAGAAATTAGGTACTCCAATGCTTCAGGCGTGAAACCCCCGCCGACCGGAACCGAGACAGCGGGCATCAGTTGAGGATCCATACTGTCCAGATCAACGCTTAAGTGTACGCCGTTCACGCCTTTGGCCTCCAGATAGGTCAAGCTCTCAGTGATGACCGTATCTAAGCCTCTCACCTCAATTGCCTCGTAGGTATAGTAGCGGATGCCCCAATTATCCAAGTGTTTCTGTTCGGCGAAATCAATGTCTCTCAGCCCCAGCATTACTATATGTTCAGGTTTCAGGAAGCCTCCGGAGAACAGCCCCACCAGGTCAGCTGCGCCGCGGCCCAGAGCGACAGCCACAGGCATGCCATGGATATTGCCGCTCCAGGACGTCTCGGGCAGATGGATATCCGCATGAGCATCAACCCAGATCAGGCCCTGGCCGGGGAAAAATTCTGTACTGGCAGCAACTGTGCCGATCGCAGCCGAGTGGTCTCCCCCCACGTAGAGCGGCGTCATACCTTGCTTCAAGAGCTCTGCAGCATAAGCTTTGATACGCCGGTTAACTTCAGTGACCGATACCAGGTTCTTTAAGTTAGGCAACGGCTCCGGGTCAGGCGTTAAGGGCGGAATATCGACCAAGGGGAACTTGATGTCGGGATACTTAGCCTGAAAGTACCTTAAGCTCTCACTCAAGCCCGGCGTGCCCACGCCATAAGCCATCTCGGCCCCAAAAATTTCCATACAGCCGTCTTTCTTTAGAGCATCAGACGGTAGATCGCTTCAACATCCGCCTGTCCCAGTACTTTGAAGCTGCCCATCTTCGCTGAGCTGTCGCCGTTCAGAGAGTTGGCGGCCATTTCCGGAATGTCCTCTTCTTTGGCCCCTAAGTCCTCAAAGTTCTGAGGCATGCCGATCTTCACGAGGAAATTTCTCAGCGCTCGAATACCGGCCAAGGCAGTCGCTTCCGGATTCTGGAAGTCCATATGGCAGCCCCAGACACGGGTAGCCAACTGCGCGAAGCGCATGACATCTTCCTTATAGACGTACTCCATCCAGGCAGGGAAAACAACCGCCAAGCCTGCGCCATGCGCAACATCATAGGTGGCGGACAGTTCATGCTCAATGTTGTGACTCGACCAATCCTGACTGCGTCCGACGCCACAGGAATTGTTATGCGCCATCATCCCGGCCCACATGATATTGGCTCTGGCAGGATAATTATCCGGATCTTCAATTACTCTCGGCCCCTCATGAACCATGGTAAGCAGCAAGCCTTCGATCATGCGATCGGTAACCTCAACCTCTTCGGTCGTCGTGAAGTAACGCTCGAAAAGATGCGCCATGATATCGGTAATACCGCAGGCAGTCTGGTAGGCAGGCAACGTCTGGGTCAGCTCAGGATTGAGAATAGAAAAAGCCGGTCTCAGCGCCTCACCGGATGCCCCTCGTTTGAGCATTCCGTCCTCGTGGGTGATCACCGTATCCGCTGACCCTTCACTACCGGCCGCTGCGATAGTCAGAATCGTGCCGACAGGAAGTGCCTTCTCAATAGCAGTGCCGCTGTAGAAGTCCCAGAAATCGCCGTCATACAGGGCACCGGCAGCGATGGCTTTGGCCGAATCAATCGTACTGCCTCCTCCTACCGCGAGAATGAAATCCACATCCTCTTCCCGCGCCAGTTCAATACCTTCATAAACCAAGCCACTTCGCGGATTCGGCTTGACACCGCCAAGCTCAACGTAGCTTAAGCCGGCCTCGGCCAAAGACGACTTCACCCGCTCTAACAAACCTGACTTGACGACACTGCCGCCACCATAATGAATCAGGACTTTGCTGCCACCGAAGCGCTTGACGAGGTCACCGGTATTCTTCTCCTGCTCTTTACCGAAAGCAAAATAAGTTGGACTGTAAAATGTAAAGTTCTCCACAATAATTTCCTCCGTGTGTGTTTTTCTCCATTATATAGCAGCTGCGAATTTCCTTCGTCCCGAAAGTGTCTCAGGCTTGATTCCACGCTCGAGAAGGCCAAGCAGAGCTTTGTCTCTCAGGGAAAAAATCAAATTTGACTTCTTTCGAAAGCATGTGCTAATATTTCGTTTGCGTCAAAAACCTAAGTGACACGGAGAGTTGGCTGAGCGGTTGAAGGCGCACGACTGGACATCGTGTTTACGTGATGAGCGTAACGAGGGTTCGAATCCCTTGCTCTCCGCCAAAATTTTGTCCGGAAAGTGCCTGATTTCAGGCCTTCCGGGCATTTTTTATGCCTTCAAACGAGAGAAAATCAGGCGATTATTTTCCTTATTTTGAAGAATGTCTGTGAATATCTGAGAGCTTAGAAAAAACTTTAGAAATCAATCCCTGGAGACAAAAAAGAGTATAAAAGAGCCGTGTCAGCACGTCTCTCTACAGATTTTTTGCATACGTTCCCTATCTTTTTCAATTTGAAAAGATAGACAAATACGGATAAGATATAGATTTACCTTATTAATTGAAGGGAAGATAAAAATATGAATCCCAGAAAACCAGAGGAAAAAGGCCATGTTGAAAACGTACAATCTTTCTCCAAAAGACTATCGGATAAAGAATTGATACAAGCATGGGGAGTTAGTGATGAAGAATTAGATTGCTATAAGCAAGAACATTCCGAGGTTGTTGCGTCATATTGTTTCCGAAAGAATCCAGAAGTAGAGACCAATGAAGAGTAAATTTTTATGCTTGTTTTAGTGCTGACTGTTGTTTTTTCCCAATGAATGAAGCCATTGCTTATGCTGGAGAAAATACTTTAGCAGAGGAACAAAATCAGGCGCACTGCCATTATATGATGGGTCTGGGCTATCTCGGTCTCAGAAATGAAAAAGCAGCAGAACATCACTTTCGCGAGGCTCTTTCAATTATCCCGAACCATTACGGTGTAATTGAGCATTTAGCAATGATTTAGCATCATTGTTTTGGTTAGATCCCTTGCGGTGGCTCGGGATCTGGCCAAAACAGATTAAGTCATCACCAACGCATCAACATCGCCCCTGAACTCAACCCACTGCCGAAGCCGCAAAGTAGCACGGTCATCCCTCTCTTAAGACGACCTTCATCAACTAATCGAGAAAGACAATAAGGAATCGAAGCCGAAGACAGGTTGCCGGTGTCTTCCAACATGACCACGACTTTTTCTTCCGGAATCGCTGAATGCTTAGCCGCCGCATGAATAATTCTCTGATTGGCCTGATGCGGGATGAAGAGGTCGATATCCGCCATTGTTATGCCGGCTTTCTTGCAGGCGGCCTCCGCCAGTTCAACCAGTTCCTGAACGGCATAGCGATAGACTTCAGATCCGTTCAGATAAAGGCTATCCCGTTCGTTCGCCATCGTACGGGGCGTCGTTCTCTGCTCCTGACCGAAGGGATGACGGATCTCTTTCTGAGCTCTGTGGCTGATCGCATCTACTGAGTCGGCTTTGGTCCTGAGAATAGTAGAAAGCACTTCACCTTCTCCCCTTTCAACCAGGACCGCACCGGCACCGTCGCCGAACAGCACACAGCTGGTCCGGTCGGAGAAATCGAGCATCCGGCTCATGGCTTCGGCCGATACGATAAGGATCTTCTTATACTCCGCATCTTGCAGGTAGCGACCGGCCAGATCGAGTGCATAGATAAAACCTGAACAGGCGACATTAATATCATAGGCGAAGGCGGGTGTGAGACCCAATTCATGACAAATGAGCGTCGCCATCGCAGGGGTGTAGTAGTCCGGTGAGCAAGACGTCAGCAGGACACCATCAATTTCAGAAGGCTTGACCCCGGTTTTGGCCAGAAGACGTTCAACAGCTCTGGCTCCGAGTTCCCAACAGTTCTCGCCATTCACATAATGGCGGCGCCGGATGCCGGTACGGGTCCGGATCCACTCATCCGAGGTGTCGATGATACCGGACAATGCCTCATTGCTGATCGTGAGCTCGGGTAAATAATAGGCCGCGCCATTGATCGTCAGATTCATTGCTTCCTCCTAAATTATTTTGATAATCAAAGCATTATTAGGATATACGCTGTGCCCCTGCCGGTCAATAGAATTTTCACCTTCAACGCACCGTGCAAAAGTCACGGCAAATAGCCAATACGCTTGGCATTATTGGAAGATAATTACTGCCGGGGGGTTAGATGCCGCATTTCAGTTCTCGAAAACGCGTGAGTGCTATGTTTGTAATTTTGCTGGTGACCGGGCTCACTCTGGTCTTCCTTGCGATTTTTAACGGGAACCGCACGACCTCTCGCGAGATTGAAACACCGGATCTCAGCCTAATTTCTGACGGCACTTATCGTGGCTTTCATAACAGTTTCCCTGTTTCTGCCGAGGTCGAGGTCACTGTTAGGGCGCACGAAATCGTCGACATCACGCTTTTGAAGCACTACAGAGGGCGCGGCTGGGATGCGGAAGCGCTCCCGGCCAAAGTCATCGAGAGCCAGAGTCTCGAGATTGATGGCATCTCCGGCTCCACAATGAGCAGCGAGGTCATTTTACGGGCGATCGCTAAAGCCCTGGCTTCAGGGATCCGGCCAACGTCTTAGGCGCCCGGAAAGCGCGAAGGCTTCAGCGAGAGCTGAATGCGTTTCTTCTCAACATCAACCTCCAGAACGAATACCTCGACATTCTGGCCGGCAGCAACGATCTCGGCAGGATTGCTGACGAAGCGATCAGCCATTTCTGAGATATGGACGAGTCCGTCCTGATGGACGCCGATGTCCACGAACGCCCCGAATGCGGTCACATTCCGGACAATGCCGGGCAGGATCATGCCGGGGCGGAGGTCCTCC
>CAZJTS010000124.1:0-6262 GCA_964548975.1 uncultured Fastidiosipila sp. | reverse complement strand
GGTCAAAATCCAGACCTCTGTGAATTGCTCCCCTCCAATCAGCTCCGCCACCCCACGGGTCAAGATCCAGACCTCTGTGTAGCGCCCCAACCCCAACAGTCACGCTGTTGCGGTGATTGATCGATGTGCCAGCACAAGGGCATCAACAATCGCCTCCATCTCTGCGTTGCCGTAACGTTGATCGATTGGCAGAGAGAGGACCTGTCGATAAATGTTCGCTGAAGCAAACTCCTCACAACCTTCTGGTATATCCGGCCAGTAGACTGTGGTTTTGATTCCTTGATCGAGGAGAAGATTCTGAAGTTTGTTGCGTTCAGGATAGAGAATAGTGAAATGAGAAGGCACTGAATCGTCGTCTAACTCCGGAAAAACTATGTATTCAGTAAATTCCGGCAGCTTGAGATTGATTAGTTCCAACATAAGTCGATAATTTGACCTGCGTTTATTTTGGAGGGTGGCTACGTCGAAGTGTTCCATTATTTCAATGGATTCCGCATCGCTTGCCTGGTAGGAAAACATTTTTCTGAGCATTCCTTCAGCTGCCCAGAAACGTTTTTCCATATCGAAAGCAGTACTATCACCTGTCGGGCTTTGTAAAGCAGATGCACCTTCAAGTAGTAGCAGGCGTCTCGCAATATGTTCATTATCAACGGGGAGAGGTGTGATGTTGAAGTCCGAGCCTTTCTTATAGGCGACTCCGCCGGATGCGACTCCGAGCCATTTACGAGCACTACCGGCGGCATAGTCTGCTAAGGGATCTAAGCCGTTCGAAGAAAACATGGAGTGAGTTATGTCTTGAACTATAACCGCGGAGTGGGCTTTGGCCAAATCCAAAAAAGAGCGAGAATAATTACTGAAACCATAGTATCCGGCGATGTGGAGAATATCGAATTTACCGATCAGGTTTCTATCAAAAACGGGTTCCATTTTGCTATTGAAGTCATAGAAGATGAGCTCCATACCGAGCTTACGGTAAGGCGCCAGAACCGTTTCACAAGTGTAAGAGGGGACGTAGCAGCGCTTGCCGGAGTTCCCTTCAAGATAATCGAGTAAGCAGAAGGTAAGGGCGCATCGGCCAGACATCATGTGGACCAAGTCCCATTGACCGGGCCAGTGGGTAAACCAAGCATTCGGCTGATTCAGCTTGTTTTCTACGGGGAATATTCCGCCAATCATATGCACCTCGATTCTGCCTGAGTATACGTCGATGATTGGGTATATAGCAAGAATTGCCCAGATTTTGTATTTTTTTCAGACCTTCTAGTCCTTCACCCTTACAGATAACGAAATGGCGATATATAGTGAATGGAATCTACAGCAGGAAAGGAAATCTCCGGAATGTATAAATACATATTGAAGCGACTTCTCATGATGATACCTGTGCTTCTGGGTGTGACATTTATCGTGTATCTGATCCTCGCTGCTTCGCCCGGGAATCCTGCGCTGATCATTCTCGGGGATGGAGCGACACCGGAATCAATTGCCCGGCTCAACGAGGAATTAGGGCTGAATGATCCGTTTGTGGTTCGCTATCTGCGTTTTATCTGGAATGCAGTTCAGGGTAATTTGGGAATTTCTTATAAGAATAGCCTCAATGTTATGGACATGGTTCTAGAGAGGTTTCCGGCTACCGTAGCCCTTGCTGTGGCTGCAACACTGATCGCACTTGCTATCGGCATTCCGGTGGGAATTCTATCTGCGAAAAAGCAGTATTCGCTAGGTGATTACATGTCCACCGTCATGTCTATGATTGGTGTCTCGATGCCAACGTTCTGGCTCGGCCTCCTGTTGGTCATGCTTTTTGCGCTCAACCTGGGCTGGTTACCTTCACAGGGCATGAATACGGATTCAACCTGGGGTTTTCTGAGGAGTTTAGTCTTACCTGCGGTGACCTTGGGCACGAGCGTAACTGCAACAATTGCTCGTATGACCCGGTCTTCGATGCTTGATGTTATTAGAGCGGATTACATTGATACCGCTCGGGCAAAAGGCCTGAACGACCAGATTATTACCCGTCGTCATATGATGAAAAATGCCATGATCCCGATCATTACAGCCATTGGACTTCAGTTCGGGCATCTTCTCGGCGGCGCAATGCTTACAGAGACAATTTTTTCATGGCCCGGGATCGGGCGTCTCATGATCGAGAATATCAAGACAAAAGATATTCCTGTGGTCTTAGGCTGCGTTGTTTTCCTGGCAGTCATGTTCTCAATTGTGAATCTGCTGGTCGACATTATCTACGCGTTCCTCGATCCGAGGATCAAGTCACAGTATAGTCGGGCCAAAGCACGGCGTATGGACGTTATCGAACCGGTTGAGGAGGTAACAGCATGAGCGAGCTTCAACAGAAAAAGCAGAAATCACTCTGGGCTGAAGCGTGGATTCGTTTCAGGAGAAATAAGTTAGCGCTGATTTCAATGTGTTTTCTGCTGTTATTAGTAGTGTTTGCTCTCGGTACATTTATAGTTGATCTTGTAACCCAAAATCAATTCTATTTAGAGCGAGTTGTGGAACAGGATCTGCTTCGTAGGCTTGAAGCACCATCTGCACAGCATATTTTCGGTCTGGATGAATTCGGGCGTGACATGTTCTTGCGCGTGATCTGGGGTGTTCGTTACTCGCTTTTCATGAGTGTAATCGCTGTACTGGTATCCATTCTTATCGGTGGATTCTTGGGTGCATTGGCCGGATACTATGGTAAACACGTGGATAACGCAATCATGCGTTTTATGGATGTTCTCTTGGCAATTCCTTCCTTGTTGCTCGCTATTGCGATCGTTGCTGCGTTTGGAACCAGTCTTGTCAACGTATTGATTGCGATCGGTATTTCTTACATTCCTACGTTCGCGCGTACGGTTAGAGCCGCAATTCTGATGGTGAAAGATCAAGAATATGTTGAGGCAGCCAGAGCCATAGGGGCAGGTGACTTCAGGATAATTACAAAGTATATAATCCCGAATGCGCTATCGCCTATCATTGTTCAGGCGACACTCAGCACAGCAGGCGCTCTTCTTTCAATAGCCGGCCTCTCATTTCTGGGCTTGGGGATTCAACCGCCGACTCCTGAGTGGGGAACAATGCTATCGAACGCGAGAACTTACATCCGAGATTCCTGGCATGTCACCGTTATTCCGGGGGTCGCGATTATGCTGACCATTCTTTCTTTGAATCTGATGGGCGACGGTCTTCGTGACGCACTTGATCCGAAATTGAAGAAGTAAGGAGGGGAAGATATGGCATTGCTGGAAGTCAATAACTTACAAGTTGAATACCGTACCGATGACGGTATCGTAAAAGCTTTGAATGATGTTAGTTTGTCTCTAGAGACCGGCTATACTCTCGGACTCGTCGGTGAGACAGGGGCAGGGAAGACCACTTTGGCCAAAGCCATCGAACGGCTGATACCTAGCCCTCCGGGCGTGATTGTGGGAGGGGAAGTCCTCCTCGAAGGCGTTGATCTCCTTAAAATATCTGAAGCGGAAATGCGCAAAGTTCGTGGTAGCGACATCTCAATGATCTTCCAAGATCCCATGACTGCGCTCAATCCGGTCATGACGGTCGGTGAACAGATTCTTGAGGTGATTGAGACTCACGAAAAACTCGGCCAGGAAGGCAGCCGCAATAGGATGTTCGAGATACTTGAACTCGTCGGTATCCCCTCAGCTCGCCATAAAGAATATCCACATCAGTTTTCCGGTGGTATGAAACAGAGGGTGGTTATTGCCATTGCGCTGGCGTGTAATCCACGAGTCCTGATCGCAGATGAGCCAACCACGGCGCTTGATGTCACAATTCAGGCCCAGGTGCTCAGTATGATCCGCGCTTTGCGGGAAAAATATAACACCGCCATGCTTTTAATTACACATGATCTTGGCGTAGTTGCCCAGAATTGTGATTCGGTAGCTGTGATCTATGCAGGCGAAATTGTTGAACAAGGGGATGTCCGCATGATCTTCAACAACATGCTTCACCCTTACACCATCGGTCTTATTCGCTCGATTCCCTCATTGAAAGAGGAGGTTAAGCGTCTGCAACCTATTCCCGGACTCATGCCAGATCCAACGGAACTACCGGAAGGGTGTTTCTTCTCACCTCGTTGTCCATTTGCTGATGTGCGTTGTAAAACAGAACACCCGCCCATGGAGGAGGTAGAAGCAGGACAAAAGGTCAGATGTTTTTATTGGAGATCCATTAAGGAGGCCAAAGAATGACGGATAGACCTCTACTACAAGTTAGAAACTTGAAGAAGTATTTCGATGTACCACAAGGCGCTTTACACGCAGTTGATGATGTCAGCTTTGATCTGCACAAGGGCGAGGCCTTAGGGGTCGTCGGGGAGTCCGGTTGTGGTAAATCAACCTTAGGACGCGCGATTCTCCGACTCCATGAACCGACAGCAGGGCGCGTGATTTTCAACGGTGTCGATGTCGTTAATGCGAGCAATGATCAACTGAAAAAATTACGCCGGAATATGCAGATCATTTTTCAAGATCCATTTGCCTCGCTGAACCCGCGGATGACGGTCTTCGAGACCATTCAGGAATCTCTACTGGTCCAAAAACTTTACAAAGCAAGGCAACGTACGGAGATCAGGAATGAAGTTGCTCGGTTGATGGGGCTTGTAGGTTTGGCCGATCGCTTAATCAACGCTTATCCGCATGAACTTGATGGCGGTAGGCGGCAGAGGATAGGGATAGCCCGGGCTTTGGCCCTGAATCCTGAACTTATCGTCTGCGATGAGCCGGTGTCGGCCCTGGATGTTTCCATTCAAGCTCAGATTCTGAATCTCCTTCAAGACCTGCAGGAAGAATTGGGCTTGACGCTGATATTCATTACTCACGATCTCTCAGTGGTGAAACATCTTTCCCACAACATAGCTGTCATGTACTTAGGCCAGCTGGTCGAAAAAGCAAGTTCACATGACCTGTTCATCGATCCGAAGCATCCTTACACGAGGGCGTTGCTTTCGGCGATTCCGGTACCGGATCCTGACGTGAAAGTTGAGCAAATCCAGCTCAAAGGAGAGCTGACATCACCAATTAACCCGGCACCAGGCTGTAGGTTTAGCAATCGTTGCCCATACGCAGTCGATCTTTGCAGAACTTGGACCTACAACTTACGCGAAATTGAGCTCGGCCATCAAGTAGCCTGTACGCTCTATGAAGGACAAAGGGATGACGACTTGGCGGAATACCAAGGACGTTTGACCGATAAAACAAGGAGGAAGAAGAAATGAAGAAAAGAATGATCAGCCTGCTGTCTCTTGCCCTGGCAACTACAGTCTTCCTGGCCGCATGTGGTCCGGGTAATGATAACAGCAACGGTACTACGAATTCTCCGGGAACGGGAAGCGGAACAGAGGACGGCAATGTCACGGATCCACCAAGTACGGATTTCAAGGATACTCTGACTTGGGGCCAAGGTTCTGATGTGACGTCTTTCGACCCGCACATCGGTAAAGAAACACCGGGTGTACAGGTTACGCAACAGATTTTCGATACCTTGACGACCTTCGATGAGAACGGTGACGTAATTCCTCAGATCGCAGAGTCGTGGGAACAGCCCGATAGCCAAACTACGATCTTTACGATCCGTGAAGGTATCAAGTTCCATGACGGTACAACGTTGACCCCCGAGGATGTGAAGTTCTCCTTAGAGAGAGCGATCAATTCTCCAGCTGTCGCATATATTGTTGACTTTATCGACACGGTCGAGGTCCTTGAGGATGGTCGTGTAGAGGTGAAGACGAAGGCTCCTTACGGCCCGATTCTTCGTAACCTCGCAGTGCCTTTCTCGGCGATTATCCCGAAAGCCCATGCCGAACAACTAGAGAGCGATGGCAAGGAATATGCTACAGAACCGGTCGGTTCAGGACCCTATAAGTTTGTTGAATGGAAGCAGGGTAATGAAGTTACTTTAGAGGCTTTTGCGGACTATTATGCCGGAGCCCCTCTAACGAAGACACTTAAGATGAAAGTCATTCCCGATGCTGCGCAGAGAACCATTGCTCTGGAGACAGGTGATATCGATCTGTCCTATGACATCCAGCCGAACGACGTTAATAAGATTAAAGACAACGCCGATCTCACTTACATTGAACCGGATCCGTTGACATGTTTCTATCTGGCATTCAACATGAATAAGGCACCCTTCGATAATGAGAAAGTTCGCCAGGCTATCCGCCATGCCATTGACACCGATACAATTGTACAGGCTTTGATGTATGGTAATGGCCAAAGCGCAAGTGATCTCGTAGCAC
>CAZJTS010000123.1:3298-6279 GCA_964548975.1 uncultured Fastidiosipila sp. | reverse complement strand
GAAAGAGAGCAAGCTTGTGAATAAGTATTATGATTATATGATTGTCGGAGCCGGGATTTTTGGTGCAACCTGCGAGGATTTGCTCACTAGAGCCGGGAAGAGCTGCCTGGTGGTCGAGAAGTCGGACCACATTGCCGGGCATATTTATACCGAGGAGCGCGAAGGAATTCACGTGCACGTTTTTGGCGCGCACATCTTCCACACTGCGAAGGAAGAAGTTTGGGACTATGTGAATAGCAAGGTGAAATTCAACCGCTTCACGAATTCTCCCGTGGCGAATTACAAGGGTGAGCTCTACAGTCTGCCTTTCAACATGAATACATTCAATAAGTTGTGGGGTGTGGTCACGCCGGATGAGGCTCGTGCCGTGATCGAGGCCCAGCGACGTGAGGCACCTGAGCAGCCCGCGAATCTCGAGGAACAGGCTATTCGTCTGGTCGGACGGGATATTTATGAGCGTCTGGTCAAAGACTACACGGAGAAACAATGGGGGAGGGCCTGCACCGACCTGCCGGCTTTCATCATCCGCCGCTTGCCGGTTCGCTTTACGTACGATAACAACTATTTTGATGATCCGCATCAGGGGATCCCTGTCGATGGCTACACCCGCCTGGTGGCCAAAATGCTCGAGGGTATCGATGTTCTTCTGGAGACTGATTTCCTCGAAGAGCGTTTCGAGCTGTCTCAGTTGGCGAAGCGCATTATCTACACGGGTACGATCGATTCCTACTTTGAGTATTCGCTGGGTAAGCTTGAGTACCGTTCGCTACGCTTTGAGACGGAGGTTTTGGACAAAAGCAACCACCAGGGTGTCGCGGTTATGAATTATACGGACAAAGAAACACCTTTTACCCGCATAATAGAGCACAAACATTTCGCTTTTGGCAATCAGCCCAAAACGATCATCTCCCGCGAATATCCCAAAGAGTGGGAAGAAGGGGATGACCCATACTATCCCATCAATGACAGCCGCAATCAGGATCTTTATCAGCAGTATGCCAGACTGGCAGCGACGGACGAGCGTGTCCTGTTTGGCGGACGCCTCGCTGAATACAAGTACTACAATATGGATCAGGTAATTGCCTCAGCAATGGATGCTGTGCGCAGCGAATTGGGAACGGAGCTTCCCCTCGGAGACTAAATGAACGAGCAAGATCATTCACCAGCCTCAAATGGCAAGAACGGCATCAGCCCGCAGCGAATTCCGGTGGAGAATGCCGGGAATGATTTGGCGCGCCCGGCAATAGAGCGGGTAGGTGCCGGTGACGCAGCATCGCGCGCGACGTCGAATCAGGCCAAAACTGTCCGCGAGACAAGTGCGGAATCAATGGTGGACAAGCATGATAAGCCTGCGTCCACTGAACCGAAACCGGCTGCTTTCAGGCAGATTTGGCCTGAAGAATGGCTCGCTGAACCTGCAACCGAGACACCTGCAGCTGCGGCCGGGGGCAAACGCGGCCGCAAAGCCATGCTGATCACCCTTATTGTTGTGTTTGCAATGGTCCTCGTGGGTGGAGGCTATATTTATTCTAAGCTTAATCTGATTCGCTACATGCGCAATGATGATTACACGCAGCAATCCTTGCCTGTGGATGAGGATGGTGTTATCAACATCGACCCGGAAGAGACCATGCCGCCCGAAGCCACGGAACTCGATCCGGAAAGTCTCAGCAAGCTAAATCAGCAGCTTGACAA
This sequence comes from uncultured Fastidiosipila sp., assembly GCA_964548975.1. Taxonomy (GTDB): domain Bacteria; phylum Bacillota; class Clostridia; order Saccharofermentanales; family Fastidiosipilaceae; genus JAAYZH01. Next base: position 4,584 of record CAZJTS010000123.1, on the reverse strand, counting down.
CAGTAACAATGGACTGCTCTACGACGAAAATATTTTGAATGTCCTCCTGATCGGCGTCGATTCACGAGAACAGGATAATTTCTCGCGTTCAGACTCCATGATTCTGCTCTCCATCGACAGTAAAAACGAGAAGATTTACATGAACTCTCTCATGCGGGATCTCTATGTAAGAATTCCCGGGTTCGGGTACGGTAAGCTGAACGCTGCCAATGCGGTTGGCGGTCCGCCTCTGCTCATGCAGACGCTCCGTGAGAATTTCGCAGTCTCGGTCGAACATTTTGCTCTAGTTAACTTACACAATATGTTTGCGATAATCGACGCGATTGATGGCGTCATGGTCGACGTAAGTCAAGCCGAATTAAGCGAAGTCAATTACCACTTACGGTTTTTTAACTGGGAAACGGGTGTAGAGAATCTAGAGGATGGATATCTTACCGAGCCCGGCTACCAAAGGCTGAACGGCAAACAGGCAGCCACATATGCTCGTATACGAAGTGTAGGCAATGCTGATTACGATCGCACGGAACGTCAGAGAGAGGTTCTGTCTGCCATCGTGGATCAGGTTAAGAAAGCCAAATTTTCGCAGCTGAACGAGGTGATGGACGTAGTCCTGCCTGAAATTATGACGAATTTTACGCGGAGAGATATTTTGACCTTACTTGCATCCGCACCTGCGATGCTTGATTACGAGATCACGACCGGACGTGTCCCGATTGACTACAGTTTTGAGGAGACCTATATTGGCGGCATGGCCGTTCTTGCTCCGAATCTCAAAGATAACATTGATTACTTGTCTGAGAGTATCTACGGCTTTACGTATTCTGAAGCACAGCCTCTGGATCCTCGTCTGACGCAAGTTACGGAGACGCAAGCCACGACTGTGCGGCGTACGGAGCCGATCGTCGTTCCAACGGCAAAACCAACAACCATCAAGCCTACTACGGCTAGGCCGACCACAAGAGCTACAACGGTCGTTACGCCCACACCGGTTCCTGCTACTCCGACTCCACTTCCGACCACTACCGCGACGACCGTAACTACGACGACCGCAACTACCGCCGCACCGACGACTACCACGACGGCGACCCCCACGACGGAGGCCCCGACGACTACAACGACGGCGACCGCAACCACCGCCGCAACGACGACTACAACCACGACGACCACAACCACGACGACCACGACTACAGCCGCTTCGGCGACGACTACGACCACGACGACGGCGGCCCCGACGACCGCACCGGCGACGCCAACGCCCAAGCCGGCGACGACCGCCACGACGACCG
>CAZJTS010000123.1:0-3198 GCA_964548975.1 uncultured Fastidiosipila sp. | reverse complement strand
GGCGACGCCAACGCCCAAGCCGGCGACGACCGCCACGACGACCGTCGCTCCGGACCCTCCCACCGGTTGATCCCGGTCATTAGAACGAAATTTGCACACTTAACTAGAAGGAGACCACTACGTGAAAACTGATTTTCCCGACATGCTGCGAAGCCGTTTCGAGCGTGCGTTCACAGGTGATTGGTTCAAGAAAATCATCTACCAGCGTTTAATTGTTGTTCTCCTGATTCTCGCTCAGTTTGCCTTGTTTATTACGATCTCTCTGTGGGTAAGTCGTATCTCGACTGCTTTGTACACTTTGATGTATATCATGAGCTGGGTTGTCGTTTTCATCATTCTTGCGGGTAACAAGTTGGAAGCCTATAAGCTTAGCTGGATTATCATGGTACTGGCATTCCCGCTTTTAGGCGGCGCGGTCTACGCAGTTTTGAGTACGAGTCTGTTTTCACGCAAACTCAAGGGTAATCTCAGGCGCAGCTTGGCACTGCTTGCTCCTTTGCGACGTCATCGAACACCCATCCACACGCTTTTGGCCGAATATCGCAAAGAGCAAAACAGTTTGGCGACCTATGTGAGTTCTATGGCGGGCTACCCGCTGTATAAAGGCGGTGACGCTCACTATCTGCCGGAGGGTGAGCTGATGTTCACGCATATGCTGGCGGAGATAGAGAAGGCAGAGTCTTACGTGTTCCTGGAATTTTTCATTGTGAGCAATGACTCACTACTGCAGTCGCTGCTGGAGGTTTTGGCCAGAAAAGTGAAGGAAGGTGTCGAGGTCCTTTTCTTGTATGACGATATGGGCAGCATGTTTCGTCTGCCGAACTCGTTTCCGGAACTCCTGGCCGACATGGGTATCCAATGCCGGCGCTTCAACCACCTGGTCCCGGTCCTCAGCACCCAGTTTAATCACCGTGACCACCGTAAAATCGTGGTGATCGACGGTAAGGTTGCCTTTACCGGCGGCATCAATTTGGCCGATGAGTACATTAACAAGCGCGAGCGTTTCGGCTACTGGAAGGACGGGGGCGTTGTGTTTACAGGCGAGGCAGCATGGGGCATGTCCTTGATGTTCCTGGAATTGTGGACAGCGACCGGAACACAGCCGCTTCCGACGAAAGATGATATTTTGCACTATTGTCCGGATCTGCGCTACCTCGATTCAGCTGAACCGCTGAGCGACGGGGAGAGTGTAGGAGAGGATTTTATCCAACCCTATGGAGACGACCCTTTCGATGATGTGTTCGTCGGACATATGGTCTACAAGAAGCTCATTTATAACGCTGACCGATATCTGTATATCACCACACCTTATCTGGTCTTGGATGATGAGATGGTCCACGCGCTCTGCCAGGCAGCCGGCAGCGGAGTAGATGTACGGATTATTACACCTCATATTTGGGACAAAGCCTACGTCCGGACTGTGTCGCGTTCCTATTACAAACAATTTCTGGCGGCAGGTGTGCAAATCTTCGAATACACACCGGGTTTTATTCATTCAAAAACGCTGGTTACAGATGATGAGACGGCTGTAATCGGTACCATTAATTTTGACTATCGCAGCCTGTATTTACATTTTGAGGATGCGGTTGTGGTTTATAATCAAGGCTGTGTGGGGGAGGTCAAAGCAGATTTCCTGGCTACGCAAAGTCAAAGTCAAAAAATCACACCGGAGAATTGCGAACAGAGCCTGCCAATGCGTTTATTTGCTCAATTTTTACGGCTATTTTCGCCCTTGATGTAGGGGGCACATACGAAGGAGGGGCTCCTTGAATACTCGCCCAAGACAAACACAACGAACTTTTGGCCGCAGCTTTCTAGCGGGCATTTTGCTTGTGTTTTTTTGCGCGGTTTTGGCCGGGGGTCTATTCAGTCGGGATTTGCATGCTACCGTACCTGTACAAATTCCCGGGTTTCGTTATACCTCCGTGCTCGAACACATCGAAACCACTCGCAATGGCACGGTCGAATTCAAAGTACAAGCCGATTTGCTGACCGTTCGTGATAATAAAGTGCTTACTTTTACAGTTCCATACGCTGCCGGCCAAAGTGTCAGTTTTGAACAACTCCAGATCGCGGATGTCGACGCAAATGGTAAAAGCCAGAACTATCTGGGCTCGCGCTTACGTGGCGAGTTGCTTGATGATTCCCCGATTGGGAGCTACAGCGTGATAGACAATGGTTCTATGCTCTCGATCCAATTAGCTGTATCGGCTCCTGCGAATGCGAAACGACGCGTGCTGCTAAGCTACAAGGTCTACCAGAGCGCCCGCCGCTATCCTGATGCAGGTGACATTACGCTCCGGATTTTCAGCGGTCACCAGCAAGCCCGAATCGATAAACTGGGAATTTTGATCTCTTTTGAGTCCACGATCTTGCCGGGCGAGCTCAAGCAATTCAAGGTGTTTCAACATCACAACCTTCACACCGCCGAGGCGCTTCTGGAAGATGCCTTTGCCAATAAAATTAAGAAAAATTTAGGAGTACCGAACGAGATTGCGAAGACTCTCGCGACGGAATATTGGGGTTTCCTGGGACTTGATCTGCCTCCGTCAAGCGGTCTCGAACTACGCTTCCTGACGCCGTCCGTTTGGCTGGCCAGAACCCTTATCGAACAAGACAGCAGCGGATCCGCCAGAGAAAGGATTCTGGAAGATGAAAAGGACTACCAAAGACGGCTTGTGCAGCGTTACGTGTATCGTAATGCAGCCAACTCCGTGGTTGTGATGGGGTTTGTCCTCTCCATCTTGCTTTATCTGGCCTTCCATTGGTACAGCATCTTCGAGCGATATCGGCTCACAAGACAAAACGTGACAGAGCCGCCGGAAGCTGCAGAGCCCGGACTTCTAGCCTATCTTGAGACCGGCAAGGCAAGTGGACGTGTGATCCTCAGTACGATCTTCAAACTTGCTTTCTCTGGCTTTATCAGGCTTGAGGAAGATTCAATTCTGCGTGTAACAGAAAGTATTATCCCGTCCGATGAGGTGCTTCGGCCTTTCGAACGTACGATTCTGTACTGGGTTTGGGACCTGATGGAAGGAGAGGACTCCCTGCGTCTCGATCAGCTTGACAAACGCTTCGCTGATCCTTCTCGTGCGAACTACGACGTTGCGCTGCGCGTTCGCAATTTTCTTGATGTTGAGTGCGCGGCACGAGGCTGGGTGCCGCTGCCTGGTGAGAAGAAGCCTCATCGCGGTCACT
>CAZJTS010000122.1:0-6281 GCA_964548975.1 uncultured Fastidiosipila sp. | reverse complement strand
CCTACACCCACCCCGACGCCGGTCCCTGTAGTGCCGGGTGCTCCCACCACGGCCCCTACGACCACAGCCGAGAGACTCCAGACAACAGTGTACACACAATTCCAGAAGGTCGAAGTGCTGCGTCTGGGCGCGGCGAATCGTACCCCTGAGGATACTTCGCTGCCGGCGACCATGGTTCTCCTGGTCACCCCGCCGCAGGCTGAGGAGCTGGTCTTTGCCCTGAACACCGGTTCGATTACTCTGGTCTTGCGTAATCCCGCGGATGGCGAAATCCAGGAACTGGAATTCTATAACGCGGAGGTTTTCCGCATGGAAAGAAGAGGACAGTAAGATGGACATGATTCGAGTACTCACCGCTTCAAGTCTCTATGAGTTGCGTTCCCGCATTGCCACGGACCTGGCGGCTGTCGACTATATGCAGTTGCTGGAGCCGGCAGGTTCCGAGAGTGAAGCGGTCGCGAAGCTGGCTGACCCCGGCGCGGATGTCCTCTTGATTGATGTTTCCCTTGATGAGAATGGCTTCGACGCAGCCAGGCGGTTGCGTGAGCTCTACCCGGCTCTTGCCATCATCATGATTGATGAAACGGTCCAGGGCGATACCTTGCACAAAGCGATTATGGCCGGGGCCAATGACGTCCTGATCTATCCGTTCGAGCCGGCACACCTGAACGACGCGATCGTGCGGTCCCACAAGCTCATGAAGGAGCAGGAAGGCAGCCCTCGCCACAACGTGCGCAAGAGCCAGAAGGCTCAGGTCCTGACGGTGTTCAGTCCCAAGGGCGGGGTCGGGAAGACCTGTACTGCCATCAATACCGCGGTCTCGATCTACCAGCAGACCAAGGCGGAAGTGGCGCTGGTCGACTTCGACATCGACTTCGGCACGGTGGCCTTGAGCCTGAATCTGCAGCCGCGCTATGTCCTTTCTGACATTCTGGAGGATATGCGCAACATCAATGCTGAAACGATCGACAGCTATCTCACGCCGCATGGGTCCGGAGTAAAAGTCTTGCCCGGTAATCCTTTGCCTGCCCTCGAGGAAATTGTCCGAGAGGACCAGGTGGAGACCATCATTATGGCCCTGCGCGATGCCTTCGACTATGTAGTAATCGACATGCCTTCGCGTTTTGCTATGCAACTGAGCCCTGCGTTGCGCCTGGCGGACAAAGTCCTGCTGGTGACGACGCCTGAGATCAGCTCTTTGCGTAACAGCAAGGCTGCGCTCATGGTGTTTGAGAATCTTGGGGTTCAGAAGGACAAAGTCCGCGTGGTCTTGAACCGCTCGGACGCGAATCAGAGCATTCAGGCCAGAGATGTTTCCCGTACACTGGAACGTGAGATTTATGCCTCTTTGCGCGATGACGCGCGTAACCTCCTGCTTTCGCAGAATGAGGGGCGGCCGCTGGTGTCCTATGCGCAGAAGCGCGGGCTGATTCGTGACTATCAGGCTTTGGCCTATAAGTTCCTCAGTGAATCCGGCCGGGCACCTAACCTCAAGAAGCCGTAAGGGCAGAGGGAGGGAACAGCAGAAGATCAGCTGCGCGCAAGTTGCGGCTAGCTGACTAGAAGAGCAGGTAGGGCAATGGCAATGGATTATTTTGCTTCGGGCAACAAGGGGAATCACAAGGAGGCGTCAGGGGGCAAGCCGATGGATCCTGCTGACAAGCGCTTGCAGCAGATGGACGAACTCACCGGTCAGAGTCTCAATCTCGTGATCGATAACCTGCAAATTCAGACGGATAATGACGATCCCCAGGTCAGGCGCCAGACAATGGACCAGATTCTCGGGATTGTTTCAGAAGTGCTTGCCGAGCGCAAGGAGCACCTGACGCTGGTGGAGCGCCAGAAGGTGGCCTATGCGGTGATGGACGAGATCTACGGCTACGGACCCATCACGGACGCGCTCAAGGACCCCACGATTACGGAAGTCATGGTCAACGGCACCCACCAGGTCTACATCGAGCGCAAAGGTAAGCTCGAACACACGGACATCCACTTCCGCGATGTCAACCACATCTATCACATCATTGACAAAATCGTCTCGCCGCTGGGCCGCCATGTCGACGAATCCTCGCCCATGGTCGATGCCCGCCTGCCGGACGGTTCGCGTGTCAATATTATTATTCCGCCTTTGGCCTTGAAGGGGCCGACCATCACCATTCGTAAGTTTGCGGCAGATCCTTTCACACGCAATGACTTGATCGCTTTTGGCACCTTGAGCTATGACATGGTGACTTTCCTGCGGGCTTCCGTCGAAGGGCGCATGAATGTCCTGGTCTCCGGCGGTACCGGTTCCGGTAAGACCACCCTCTTGAACGTGCTGTCGGCCTTCATTCCGCACACGGAACGAATCGTAACCATTGAGGACGCTGCCGAATTGCAGTTGCAGCAGGACCACGTCGTCACCTTAGAGAGCCGCCCGGCGAATATCGAGGGCCGCGGCCGCATTGCCGTACGTGAGCTGGTTGTGAACGCCCTGCGTATGCGTCCCGACCGCATTGTCGTCGGCGAAGTCAGAAGCGGTGAGGCGCTGGACATGCTCCAGGCCATGAACACCGGCCACGATGGCTCGCTTACCACCATCCATGCGAACTCGCCGCGAGACTCGCTCTCTCGTCTGGAGACCATGGTCATGATGTCGGGCATGGAGCTGCCGTCCCGCGCGATCCGCGAGCAGATCGCTTCGGCGATTCAGCTGATCGTGCATGTATCGCGCTTTATCGACGGTACGCGTAAAGTATCGAAAATCTCCGAGATCACCGGCATGGAAGGGGACACCATCACCATGCAGGATATCTTTGTCTATCAGCAGGATGGCCTCGATGAGCAGAAGCGAGTGGTCGGCAAGCACGTAGCTACCGGCATTCAGCCCACCTTCCTCGAACGCCTGATCCGTTCCGGCGCACAGATTCCGCCCGGACTCTTCGCCAAACACTAAACAGAACAGGAGGAACCGTCTATGCCTGAAAATGCCTTACTTATGATCCTGGTGGGCGCAGCCTTGTCGGTCAGCCTGTTTATCTATGCACTCTATACCCTCCTGCGTGCCTCGAAGTTCGAGACAGACCGCCGCCTGGGCGGCATTAAGCACATGTTCGACGAAACCATCCTGACCGGTCCGGAAGAGGCAGACGAGAAGCTGCCGCTGGGCCAGCGCATTGTGCGCGCCTCCGGCAATCTCAGCCAGGCCATGCACCTTGGCCAAAATGCTCGGGCCAAACAGAAGAGCAAACTGCAGCGGGCGGGTATCCTGCTCAAGCCCGAAGAACTCAATGGCATAACGATTCTTACCGCGCTCTTGTTCGCCTTGCTCTTTATGCTGTTTACGCAGAATCTCTGGCTCGGCCTGCTCGGTCTCCTGATCGGCGGCCTGATCCCCGGTCTCGTGGTCGAGATGAAGCTCGGCCGGCGCTCTAAGAAGCTCAACGACCAGTTGCCGGAAGCCCTCGGCGTCATCGCCAATGGTATCCGTGCCGGCTTCAGCTTCCCGCAAGCGGTCGCAATGGTCGTGCGTGAGATGGAGGAGCCGATTGCCGATGAGTTCGGCAAGCTCCTGCGCGAGAATTCACTTGGCAAGCCCATGGACGAGGCTTTGGCCAATCTATCCGCCCGCACGGAAGACGAAGATCTGGATATCGTGATAACGGCCCTCTTGATTCAGCGTCAAGTGGGCGGCTCCCTGGCAGATGTCCTGGACACGATCTCAGATACCATCCGCGAACGGGTCAAACTCAAGGGTGATATCCGCACCCTGACCGCCCAGGGCAAACTCTCTGCGGTCATTGTGAGCGTGATGCCCTTCGCCATGGCCCTGATGCTGAACCTCGTGAACCCGGGCTACATGTCGATTATGTTCACGAATCCGATCGGCATCATCGCACTGATTTTTGCAGGCGTGTCCATGCTGCTGGGTATGTTTGTACTTAGCAAAATTATCAAGATAAAAGTCTAAGAAAGGAGCCGCTTATGCCGTTTTTGCCGCTATATGTCTACCTGATCCTCGCTGCGCTATCCGTCGCCGGCATCACAGCCGTGCTCTTTACCGTGCTTTCGGCTAACCGCTCCGCGACCCTGGGCCGCCTGGAACAGGTGCACGACATGGCTCCTGTCGAGGAAGAGGATTCGGAGTATCGCAAGCCGTTCTCTGAGCGTATCCTCAAGCCGCTTTATCTGGGCTTCACGAATCGCCTCTCCCGTCTTACCCCTGCCGCCATCACCCGCCGCTACAACGAGCTCCTGATCCAGGCCGGCTTGGTGGGCAAATACACCCCTTCCCGCATGATCGGGTTGCAGCTGCTGCTCGGCGTATTTGTCTTTGGCTTCCTCTTTATCATCTTGCCCAAGAGCCTGGAACAGCGCGGACTCCTCATGCTCACCGCCACACTCGTTGCCTTCTTCGTGCCCTACTTGTCTTTGGCCCGCCAAGCCACTACTCGTCTCGGCCAAATCAACCGCACGCTGCCGGACTTCCTTGATATACTCTATGTCAGCGTAGAAGCGGGCTTGGGCTTCGACATGGCCCTGCGCAAAACCGCCGAGAAGACCAAGGGCCCCTTGAGCACAGAGATCCTCCAGGCCCTGACGGAGATGAGTAAAGGCCGCGACCGCAAGGATGCCTTGCGCGGCATAACCGAGCGGACGAAATCCAGCGACCTCACCACGTTCATCAACTCCGTCATTCAAGCGGAGCAGCTGGGCAGCAACATCGCGAATACACTGCGGGTGCAGTCGCTCTCGATGCGCCAGAAACGCAAGCAGCGCGCTGAAGAGCAGGCTGCGAAACTCGCCACGAAGATGCTTTTCCCCATCATTTTCCTGATCTTTCCGGCCCTCTTGCTGATCCTGCTGGGACCTAGCTTGATTCGCCTGATGACAACCATGTCCGGCGTGTTCTAATGGCAAGGCCGGACAACAGAGGACGTACAGCCACATGAACATGAAGATTACGAAAACTACGATAGAAGAAAGGGGCAGACGAGCCCCGGGCCCTGCGGCCTGGGCCAGAGGTCTCGCTCTCCTGGTCCTATTCGCTTACATGACGCTGCTCGTGATCGCGCCGTCTACTTCACTCATGGCAGAAGAAGCAGCGGGTGCTCCAAATCAGGAGAATCTGTCTGTCGTGTTGCTTGCCGACACCTCCGGCAGTATGCGTGACAACGACCCCAATAATCTTCGCTACAATGCCCTCAGGGCTTTCATCGACATGCTGGGGGCAGAAGACTACCTCAGCCTCATCACCTTCGACACGGAGGTCCAGAAGGTCTGGCCGCTGACCCGCCTTGGTGACAGCGCCAGCCGCACGCCGCTAAAAGACCAGCTCAATACGGCACTAGAGGCCGGCGGCTACTCGGACTACTTGTCCGCCTTCCGCATGGCGCGCGGTGAGCTCGAGGCCAGACCGGAGGGTACGAAACCCATTATCGTCGTCCTCACCGATGGCGAACCTCTGCCCGGCGGCCTGGACTTCGACAACGCCGAGGTCAAGAACAACTACATTGCTCAGCTCATGACAGAGGTGGATGCTTTGGCCCAGAGCGGCACACCCATCTACTCGGTCGGCTTCAGCACCGATGTCGACCGCGCCGTACTCGACGATATGGCTGTACGGACGAAGGGCGAAGTCAACCTTCTCGACTCGCCCGTCGATCTCGAGCTGGCCCTGTTCCAGGACATCCGCACCATCAAGAACCGCACCCTCGTCCTCGAGGAGAAGCGTACCCTCAGAGCCACCGACGAGCCCCAGACCGTCCGCCTCGACATGGACCCCTTCACGCGCCAGATCAAGCTGCTCCTGACCCACCCCGGCGTGCAGAACTTCACCCTGGAGACGCAGGCCCCAGATGGCGTCGACGGCGCGTCGAACAGCTACCTCATCCGGCAAGACGAGTATTCACTCTTCGTCATTGAGCCCAAGGCAGGCTCGGCGGCCGGCACCTGGCGGGTCCGCCTGTCCGGAGAGGGTAACATCAGTCTCTTCGCGGACAAAGACCTGCACACCAAGCCCTCTATTCTGTCACCTGCGGCCCACACGCTTCAGCCCTCCGGTGAGTCCATGGAGGTCGTCCTGGAGCTCCGCAACGAAGAAGGCAAACTAGCCCTCGATCCAGCCAACTACCTCATGGAGGCCATCCTGGAGCTTCCGGACGGCATTACCCAGCCCATCACCCTGCAAGAAGACGCAGGCTCCTACCGCGCAGTGGTCGAAACCCTCACAACGCTCGGCGAGTACAAGCTAGTCGCCAAGCTCTCGACCAAAGGCCAGCTGATCGCCCAGAGCGAAGCCA
>CAZJTS010000121.1:0-6292 GCA_964548975.1 uncultured Fastidiosipila sp. | reverse complement strand
AGCCATTCGGGGTGTGCCAGCTCCAATTCCTGAAGTTCTGCGAGTAAGGCATCATAAACGTGATCTTCAACTAATGGTTGATCCTGGTTGTAATAGGCGTCGTTATAGGTCTTCAGTTGGTCCCGGAGTTCCTGGATGTAGGTTTCCGTCATCTCGGCAGCCATTGTTAGGCCTCGCCGACGAGCTCGTAAGGATCTTCCTCATCTAAAATCTCTTTGAGAATAGCGACTTCTTCCGCAGTCATCGAGCAGCCTTTGCCCATCTTGGTATGATCCGGCGCCCAATCCCTAATGTCGATTTTCGGATTGCCCTGATTCCACCGGACAATATTGATCTCTCTGTTCCAGCCGGATTTGCTGGTTGAGAGCACTCCGAGCTCTTTGACAATTTCAAAGCTGAATTCCTTGTTTGTGGCCATAGTTTCCTCCAGTTTTTTGTTCGTTTGAAATTATAGCATGAATCGATCAGGAAGTGCTTTGGCCCTACCCGAAGCGGTATTTCGTCGTTTAGTCTTAGCACCAAATGTGTTAGTTTTTCATGGCCAAAACCACAGATTACACCGCTCAAGAGACAAGTATGGAAACGCTGATCTGCTAGGCTTAAGTTACTAAAAATTTCTCAGAAGTCGGAGAACCAATCTCACAACAGAAATCGAGGGATAAGATGTCAACCAATGCTACAACTACTTCAGCCGATTCCAGGACGAAAAAAGCTTGGATCAATCTCGTCGCTCTTTTAGTCACCGTCGGAGTCAATACACTCGGTGGCTTAGGGATGATCAATGGCATGTCGCAAAAAGAGATCTCCGACATGTATCTCACACTAATTACGCCGAACTCGACGACGTTCAGCATCTGGAGCGTCATCTATGCGCTGCTGTTCATCTCAATCATCGTCATGATTGTGAAAAAGGACGACCCTTACTACCGAGAGGCCGTCGATCAGATTTCGCCTCTATTCATCATCACCTGCATTCTTAACATTGCCTGGATCGTGACTTTTTCTTACGTACTGGTTGAGATTTCTCTAATCTTCATCCTCGCCTTAGAAATCGTACTCGCTATGATTTGCGTGAAACTGCTCGCAATTCGTGAAGGAAGACGTTGGCTATTGCCGACAACCTTCGGTCTCTACGGTGGCTGGCTCTTCATCGCCACAGTGGTGAATGCCGCAGCTGCTTTGGTCAAAAATAACTGGTCAGGCTTCGGGCTTGCTCAGGAAACCTGGGGCATCATCATGTTAAGTGTCTCAATTCTCCTCCTGCTCATCGTCATGCTGAGAGTCAAAAATGCGGCATACGCACTTCCCCTTGCCTGGGCCTACTTCGGGATTTGGCAGTATCTGCGCTCTGCCGAGGGCTTCAACGGAAGCTATCCAACCCTGGAAATGGTGGCCATTATCGGCGCAGGCGTTCTACTCGTTATTGCTATCATCGTCTTCGTTCGTAACCGCAACTCGGTGCTGCCGGCCGAAGCGAGTCGCTAGTGAGGGTTGATCCGGACTTTGGATCCGGACTTTGGCCAAAGTCCGGGGCATGCTATGTTCTGCAAATTGTGTACCTTATCAAGCCGTCTGATACCTAATTCTGAAGTATAATTATTAGAGCACTTGTACGGACAAAAGGAGGTTAACATGCTGCTGATCAACGCAAAAGTATATGACAATGACTTCATTCCCCAGGATTACGATCTAAGAATAGAAGACGGAAAAATAACCGCTCTCGCTGCCCGAGGCACACTGGAGGCGCGAGACTCGGAAGAAGTTCTGGATCTAAGCGGCAAAATACTTACCCCGGGCATGATTGATATACATATCCACGGCGCCGTGGGTAAAGATACGATGGACGGAACTGAAGAATCGCTCGAAGCGATCAGTCGGCATCTGGCACAACACGGTGTCACCTCCTTTCTCCCTACCACAATGACCATGGGTGTTGAAGATATACAGAAGGTATTCGAGCTTGAACCTGAACTCTCAGGCGCCTCGATGCTCGGTTTCCACATGGAAGGGCCGTTCATCAACTTCAATCGTAAAGGGGCTCAGAACGGCGAATATGTCAGGCTCCCAACTGCAGCAGAAATGGCCGAATACGCCGACACCTCCCGCGTCAAGATCATTACCCTGGCACCGGAAGCCGAAGGCGCGATCGAATTCATCCGTGAGTTCAGCAAGAAGCATGTCATATCCCTGGGACATTCCGATGCGACCTATGAGCAAGCCATAGCGGCTATTGAAGCCGGCGCAACGTCTATTACGCATTGCTTCAACGCAATGCCCCAACTCGTAAGCAGAAATCCCGGCATTATCGGCGCCGGTGTCCACTCCGGTATCTATGGCGAATTCATCTGCGACGGTCTGCATCTCCATCCCGCTACCGTTTTCTGTGGCTATCGTATGTTCGGCCCGGACCGTATGGTGCTGGTCAGTGATTCATTGCGAGCTGCCGGTCTGGGCGACGGCGAATATCAGTTCGGCGGTCAGAAAGTGATCGTCAAAGACGATGTCGCCAGAGTAGAAAGCGGCTCGATCGCCGGCAGTATTTCCAACGTATGGAATAATGTCCGTAACTGTGTCAATTTCGGTGTTCCCTTAGCTGATGCCTTGCGCATGGGCTCTTTGACACCGGCCACCCTCATTGGCGAAGATGAGCATAAAGGCAGTTTAGCCGAGGGCAAGGACGCTGACTTCATCGTCACCAATGACAATCTCGAGATCCTGGACGTTTACATTGAGGGTAAGAGGTTCAGCTAACCCGTGCCACTGATACTTGTAGCACTTAGTATAATTCTTGGGGTGTGTTTTATTATCGGGGCGAAATCGTTTATCGAGCCCCATATGTTAAAACAGACCTCATATACCTTGCCTCGGGAAACTACAGACCAGGGGGCAGGTCTGCCCCGCTTACGAGCGGTTTTCTTCAGCGATTACCATTATCCCCTGAACAGTCTCCCTATCGAAGCCTTGTTTCGTTTCATTCGTGAACAAGCCCCTGATGTTGTGATTTTCGGTGGTGATATGGGAAACACGGCTGACGACCTTCAAGGCGCTGTGTTCATCACAGCCCGAATTGCCGCTTTCTGCCGGGATTACGGCATCCCTTTCGTCGCCATCCGAGGTAATCATGATAGTACTTTGACCGTAGAAGCTGCAGCACAGGCCGGCTATCCCCTGCTGATTAATGAACATTTCAATATACAGGCCAAAGACGGGAGCTTCTGGCAGCTTCTGGGGCTGGAGGACATCCGCCTCGGTAAGGCGGATCCCGTCATTGCTCTCAGAACTCCATCCAAACTATCACCGGCACTCCCCCGCACCGAGCCCTTTATTCCGGCCGGCAGACGCATTCTTCTGGCCCATAATCCGGATAATATACTCTCACTCACACCTCGCGATGCCGCCTTCTGTCTCAGCGGCCACTTCCATGGTGGTCAGATCCGGCTGCCCGGGCATCTTGAGTTTACGATGCTACGCGAGGAAGTCCTGTGTCGATGCGGGTTGACGGATGGAGTACTGCCTATCCAAGGCATTTGGCATTTCATCTCGAAAGGCTACGGTAATGTCCTCTTTCCGAACCGCCTCGGGGTCAGACCCGAAGTGTCTCTACTTAGCTTCAGTGAATCGCGCAGCAAAGTACCTTCGGAAACCAATGATGCCCTGATCGATGCTTACCTGGCCACGAACGAAACGCCTCTGCTGAATCAATAGTAAAAAAAACTCCCGGACTATGCCGGGAGCTAATTGCTTCTGTAGCAGAATTTTCTTAGGCTTTGTTGTTACAACCCAGAACATTCAGGATCTTGTGTGAGACCATGTCTTTAACCGCCTGACGTGCCGGTTTCAGATACTGACGCGGGTCAAAGTCCGCCGGGTTCTCGTGGAAGTATTTTCTGATTGTACCGGTCATTGCGAGACGGATATCAGAGTCGATATTGATCTTGCAGACCGCAGATCTGGCTGCCTGTCGGAGCATGTCTTCCGGAATACCGATTGCATCAGGCATGTTCCCGCCATTGCTGTTGATCATCTCAACGAATTCCGGCATAACCGAAGATGCACCATGGAGCACGATGGGGAAACCGGGCAGACGCTCGGTGACTTCTTCGAGGATGTCGAAACGCAGCTGCGGCTTAGTGCCGGGCTTGAACTTGAACGCACCATGCGAAGTCCCGATCGCGATAGCCAGAGAATCCACGCCCGTACGGGTAACGAAATCCTGAACCTCACTGGGCTTGGTATAGCTGGCATCTTCAGCTGACACATTGATTTCATCTTCGACGCCGGCCAGTGTGCCGAGCTCACCCTCAACGGTGACGTTATGTTTATGGGCATATTCCACCACGCGGGAAGTCAGTTCAATGTTCTCTTCATAAGGCAGGTGTGAACCGTCGATCATAACGGAAGTGAAACCGCCGTCAATACAATTCTTACACAGTTCTAAGCTGTCACCGTGGTCCAGGTGAAGGGCGATCGGAAGATCAGTCTCGATCAGGGCGGCCTCGATCAGTTTGATCAGGTAGGTGTGATTGGCGTAGGCCCTGGCACCCTTGGACACTTGCAGAATCAGCGGAGCACCGAGCGCTTTAGCAGCTTCAGTAATTCCCTGAATAATCTCCATATTGTTCACATTGAAAGCGCCGATGGCATAACCGCCCTCATAGGCCTTCTGGAACATCTCTTTTGTATTCACTAACGGCATAAATCTAAACTCCTTTTACTTCTCTTATACTCAGTGGCCAGAACATTCTCACCACCTTTGCAGATAAAATCCAAAACCTATTTTACACAAGCTCTTGCAAACTTGCCAGATGCTCTCGCGTAATTTTTAAGCGATTTTCAACTTCTGCAAGTTTTTCCCGCTCTTTGGCCACCACCGCTGCAGGGGCACGCTCTGTGAAACCCGGATTACTCAGGATTTTTTGGCTATGGGCGACATCACTTTCCAACTGCTTGATTTCATTTTCCAATCGCGCCTGCTCTTTTGCGGTATCGACCATCGTCGCCATAGGAATGTAAAGCGTCCCGCGGCTGAACACAACGGCGATGAGTGAGCTGTCTACGGCCGGTTCAATGTCGGTAATCTCGAGCTTATCCACGCCGGCAAGGCGCTCCAGATAGGCTTCAGCCGTTCGGAAGTGTTCACTTGCCTGCCTGTCTTCTATATAGGCCAAAGCCGAGATCCGCTGCTTCGGCGGCACTTGCATATCCGTCCTGAGTTGCCGAACCTTACGGATGGCTTCGAAGAGCACGGCCATGTTCTTCTCCGCATCCTTATCGATCTGCTCAGAGATCGCTTCCGGCCAATCAGAGATCATGATACTCTCATCAGCCTGGGGCAGATAAGAATACACTTCTTCGGTCAGGAATGGCATGAAGGGATGAAGCAATTTCATAGCGGTTTCCAAAACCTTCACCAGAACAGCCAGTGCGGTATCACGGGACGGATGGGTCTTCTCGAAGAGTCTCGGCTTGACCATCTCGATGTACCAGTCACAGAATTCTTCCCAGATGAAGCTGTAGAGCCTGGCCAAAGCCACGCCCAGCTCGTAAGTGTCCAGGTTGTGCGTCACCTCTTCGATCACGGTATTCAGACGCGACAGTATCCAGCGGTCCTCCAGCTGCAACTGGGGTTCATCGATTGCCGGCTCACTGTCGCCCAGATGCATCATCACGAAACGGAAGGCGTTCCAGATCTTGTTGCTGAATGCCCGTCCGGCATCCAGCACCTCACCCTGATAGCGCTGGTCATTACCGGGTGCTGTCCCGTTCACCAAGGCATAGCGAAGCGCATCCGCGCCATATTGTTCAATAATTTCCAGGGGATCAACGCCATTATCCAGTGACTTACTCATTTTGCGTCCCTGGCTGTCCCGAACCATGCCATGGATAAAGACAGTTTCAAAAGGCACCTGCCCGGTCTGCTCCAGAGCCGAGAAAATCATGCGAGCCACCCAGAAGAAAATAATGTCGTAGCCCGTCACCAGAGTATTCGTCGGGTAGAAGTACGCATAATCTTCAGTCTCCTCCGGCCAGCCCAAGGTTGAGAACGGCCAAAGCGCAGAACTGAACCACGTATCCAATGTATCCGGATCCTGAACAAAAGATTCACCACCACAAGCGCAACTTTCGGGCTGCTCCACACTGACATGAACTTCCCCACAATCCTCACAATACCAGGCCGGTATACGATGGCCCCACCAGAGCTGGCGGGAAATACACCAGTCTTTGATATTGTTCATCCAGTTGAAATAGGTCTTGGAGAAATGATCCGGCACGAACTTCGTCTCACCATTCT
>CAZJTS010000120.1:0-6292 GCA_964548975.1 uncultured Fastidiosipila sp. | reverse complement strand
ATGACATTTACCAAGTCGCGCAAGCGATCAGCTGGTTGTCGCCGCGCAGGAGCTCTGTGTCCGGCGACAAAGAACTGGATATGGGCGACGAGCTGAAGAACCGCTATCTGGATCTCAGAGATCAGGGCATGTCAGATCTTCTGTACTACCTGAATGTCGGGCCGGCGAATCTCAAGGATAAATGTAAATTCACGCCATTGCGTGTCTGGACCGCATCAGCTGAAGAGACCACTCAAGGGCTTTTATATACTCGCCCTCTGGTAGTCAAACTCTTTGACTTGATCCTGGCTTTGGACAATCACTACTCGGCGCTTAAGAGGGAAAGAAATCGCATCGACTTCAATGACTATGAGCATTACGCGCTGAAAGTGATGCGGGGAGCGGTCGGTAAAGACTTCTGTCGCTCGCGATTTTTCGAAGTGTATATCGATGAATATCAGGATACGAGCAGCATACAGGAGGCAATTCTTCAGGAGATCTGTCCGGACCAGCTGTTCATGGTGGGCGATGTCAAACAAAGTATTTATCGCTTCCGGCATGCCCGGCCGGAGACCTTTCTGAGTAAGATGGCCGCCTATGCCCGGCGTCAAGGCGGAAGTTATCTGGATCTCAATATGAATTTCCGGAGTGAAGCGGGCATACTCCAGGCGATTAACGAAATATTCCAGAGACTCCTGTCCCGGGACCTCAGTAAGATTCACTATGCCGAGGATCACCGGATGGAAGCGAATCCGAAGCGTTTGCCTGAGCAGAATCGCTTGACCGACCGGGTGGAATTCTGGCTCCAAAAAGTCAATAAGCTGGATGACCCCGAAACCTATCAGGTGGAGGAAGCATTGCTTCGAGAACACCTGGCGCCCTGCCTGAATCCATATCGATTGAGACAGTGGCTGGAGGCGGACGCCAGACAGCGCCAGTATTTTCTCGTTGCAGGCGAGGTGCTTCGCCTGCATCTGGGAGAGGGTGTGCCCTATAAGGACATAGCCATCATGGCGAGGGCGAATAAAAGCTGTCAGGATCAGGCGGAGGTTCTGCGCCAGATAGGGATCCCGGTCAATCGCGAAAGCAGCCACAGCATCACGAATAACTATATCCTCCAGCAACAGATGGCGCTCTTACAGGTGCTGGATAACAGCAGGCAGGATATTCCTTTGAGTACGGTCCTATTGAGCGAGTTGCTCCCCTATCCCTTTACCGAAGCGGACCTGGCCCGAATCCGTTTGAATCAGCGGCAGGCCGGCCATCGCGGCGACTTCTTCGAAGCGATCCTTTATAACACGAGCCTGGAAGGTCCGCTGGCAGATAAATGCCGCCATTTGATCGGGCTCCTGGAACGCTGGCGGACGAGAGCTACGCAACTGACGGTCAAGGACTTGCTGGAAGAGATCTGGTATGAGACGGACTACTGGGCGAAGCTTCTTCGTGATGAGGGGGCTTCAGCCCAGACGGTTCTGGAAGATTTTGCCTCCACAATCGCCGAGATCGAGGCGAATGGCCGCAGCAATCTTTTCAGTGTGGTCTCGTTTTTGGAAGATAGTCTTAAGAAGGAGGCCAAAGAAACCGGTGAGATTGATCTCTCGGGAGACGGCGTACAGGTACTGACCTTCCATAAGAGCAAGGGCCTCGAATTCTCTTATGTCTTCCTGATCAATTTAGACAGTACCCTGAGTGACAAGAGCAGCAAGGATAAGGTGGTGCTCTCCGAAGAAATGGGGCCTGGCTTCGTGATAGCAGAGCCCGAAGGCCGATACACCTATCCGGGGCCTCTGAGGCTGGCACTCAAGATAGAAAAGCAAAGGCGCTATATTACGGAAGAGATCTCGCTGCTTTATGTTGCCATGAGTCGCGCACGTACGAAACTTTATCTTCTGGGGCGCCTCGCCGTTGACGAAGATCTCGTCGAACCGCACAGCACGCTGAAAAGCCTCATGGCCCAAGCACGCACCTATCGCGGTTTGGACCTGCCGGCTTATATTCTCCAGGAGGTGCGGAGCTATCAGGATATGCTTTATCTCGGTTTGGCGCTCCATCCGGATCCGGCGGTCCAGGACTTCCTGAACGTTTCGGGATTGGAAGCTGAAGATCTGCCTTTATTTAAGGCTCCCGAAGGAGCCTATGCTGCGACCCCTGATCTCGCTTGGACTTTCGTAGAGCTTGCTGACCGGCCGGCCTTTTACGAGACGTTGGCAAGAATTCATCAGGCGCAGCGCTCGGAGGAACCGGAGGAGGTGAAGGGTCAGGAAGCTGCTGTCGAAGAGACTTTGATTGGCGGATCTTTGGCCGAGTTCTACCGTTTCCCGACGGACCGCTATCCGATATTGCCGAAGCAAACCGTGAGCGAGATTAAGCGGCGTTCACAGCAAAACAGTCTGGAAGAAGATAGCGGGGTCAGAGATATCAATCTCAGTATCAGAAAGCTCGAGGGATTGGGGGCGTTAAGCACCGAAACCCTATCAGCTTCCCAGAGAGGTACAGCAGTCCATACCGTGCTGAGGTTCCTTGATCTGAATGCGATCCGCTCGGCAGAAGCTCATGAGGCAGAAAAGGTCTTGGACGAACAGTTGGAGCGCCTACTGGCCTATCGTTTTATCAATGAGCAGGAACTGGCGGCCTTGAGGCGGTTTCGTACTCAGCTGCTGGCGTACGCGAACTCGGCTTTGGCCGATGAGCTCTTAGCAATAGAGGCAGTGCGTAAGACGCAGGCTGAGACGCCGGCGGTCTATCGAGAAATGCCCTTCACCTTTCGCTATACCAATGCCGAAGGCGACAGCAGTCTGGTTCAGGGTGTGATTGACCTCTGGTATATCACAGAGAACGGCCCGGTGTTGGTCGATTACAAATCTGATCGTTTACCCGAAGAACCCGAGGAGGCGAGACTGGTACTCCTGGAGCGCTATCGTTTGCAGCTGGCGATCTACGTCAAAGCATTGGAAAGTACTTTGGGGCGGGCGCTATTCCGTATCGATATCTGGGCGGTCCGGCCGGCGTGGCAGTTCAGTTTCAGCCGCAGCGAGCTGGGTCTTGATTGACGAGCCCTGGGTCTCCATCAAGCGGCGACGGGAAGCTCTGCCTCCAAGCTCTCGGTTGAGCGACTTATTGAGTTGTCTACGCTTACGAAAGAAATTGCGAAGCAGCTGACCTGCTTCTGCTGCTAAGAGGCCGGATTCTACCCGAACCTGATGATTCAATCCCGGACGTTCGAAGAAGCGATCGGTCGAGACAACGGCCCCGGTTTTCGGGTCTTCGGCAGCGAACGTGACTTTGGCCACCCGAGCCTGCTGAAGTGCTGAAGAACACATGGGGCATGGTTCGAGTGTGACAAAAACTTCGGCGCCGTCCAGCCGCCAGGAATTCGTGGTCAGAGCGGCCAGCCTGAGGGCCAGGATCTCAGCGTGCCCGCTGACATCGAGCATGTTCTCGCGCAGATTGTGGGCTTTGGCCAAAAGCTGATTATCCTTCACGATGACACAGCCGATGGGAACTTCGCCCTCAGCGGCTGCGAGACTGGCCTCTTCCATGGCCAGCGTCATCCAAGTGAGATCGGACATCAGACTTCCACGCCGCCGACCGGACGGATCCGGACGACCTGGGCGCTGCCCCGGCCAAAAACGCCATCCATCAATGCCTGATAAGCGGCGAGATCTTCTTCCTTGATGTAGGCCTGGATCGTGCCTCCGAAGCCGCCACCGTGGATGCGGACGGCTCCGGCTTTGTCTGTCAGGAATTCACGGCTCAGAGCGAGGGCGAGCGCCATTTCCTGTTGTTCGGTTTCACCTCGCGGGGTGACATTCTGGAGGAGGAGCTCGGAGCTGAGGCCGGAAGCATTGACCAGTTTGAGGAAAGCGTCGATATCTTTTGTTTTCAGGGATTCGGTTTGACGTGTCACTCTTTCCTGTTCCGTGAAGAAGTGGAGCGCACGCAGAACGGCTCTGTCACCGACCTCGGAACGAAGCGCCTTGATCATTAAATGGAATGTTTCAGGATCCACTTCGCTCAGGACATCATGCCCGAGCTGTTTGGCTACTGAGCGCATTTCTTCGGGAATGGCGGCGTACTCATGAGTCAGGTTGGCGTGGTCACCGCCGGTCTGCGTGATGACCAGTTTATAGCCGTAGTCGCTGAAATCGACTTGAATTTGTTCCATCTGAGGGACACCACCGCCGGCGAAATCCAGCGCTGCCAGACCGCCGACAGCACAGCCCGACTGATCCAGAAGGCCGCTCGGTTTACCGAAATGGACATTCTCCGCATACTGCCCGATCTCTGCTCTGACCAGAGGCGGAATCTGCCCTTCATTATAAAGATGGTCGAGGATAGTTATTAAGAGGATCTCAAAAGCAGCGGAAGAGGAGAGGCCCGAGCCCGAGGGCACTTCACTGGTCGTGTAGCAGTCGAAGCCTCCGACCTTATATCCCCGGCGTACGAGCCCGTCAGCGACGCCGCGGATCAAGGCCGTGGAGGATTCCTTATCGCTTTTATGAACCGAAAGATCCGAGAGATCCAGATCCGTTGAACGGTGGTAGCCCTTGGAGAAGAGGCGGATGCGATTATTATCACTTTTCCTGACAGCTGCGATCACATCGAGGTCAACTGAGGCGGCAATGACTCGACCCAGCTGGTGATCCGTATGATTACCCGCAATTTCGCTGCGTCCCGGACTGCTGAAGTAGCGCAGGTCATCCGTTGACCCGAATTCTTCGGCAA
Source organism: uncultured Fastidiosipila sp. (assembly GCA_964548975.1). Classification (GTDB taxonomy): domain Bacteria; phylum Bacillota; class Clostridia; order Saccharofermentanales; family Fastidiosipilaceae; genus JAAYZH01. The sequence continues at coordinate 1,588 of CAZJTS010000120.1, read as the reverse complement.
AGAGTTCTTGAAGCTCGTCATAGCGTTCCGCTTCACGGGCCAGCTTATCTTCATCAGTACCGTAAAGCTTCTTCAGACGCTCCTGATCTACCGCCGGATGGGACGTTTTCTCTGTCTTCATGAATTCACCTCTTCATTTATATTTACTTTACCGCAGGGGCGCATTGAGATATAATCCCTGTTTGCGCTCCCGATTGATTCCTATTATAATTTGCTTTGTTGAAATTATGCAATGAACTGTCGGAAGTGTCCACTTACGATCCAAGGAGAAAATATGGCTGTTCACGAAGGCTTATGTACCAATTGCGGTTCGCTCATGCGACTTAATGATGAGCATCCGCAGACCCACTGCATTTTTTGCTGGGCGGATGTCGATACGGCGGAGGCTATCCGCTTAGGTCAGGGGGCCGGCGATCACGTTTTCCCGAATGAAACGTATCCTGAACCTGATCTCGAGACGCAAGGTAAAGCACTGAAAGCCCAGGGACTTGGCGCTTCCAATATTGTCCAGGCGCCGCGCCAAACAGTGGCTGCCCCCAGTCGCCGTCAGGAGGGTAAACTCACCCCCCGGGAAAAAGTCGCTCTTCAGAACAAACCGGTTGTTAAACCCTATGTTTCCAAGCAGCACCGCATCGCCATTATTGCAGGTGTCGTCGCTTTCCTGCTGTTAATCGCAGCGATCGCCGTGCCGGTCTATTTAACGCGTGAGAACAAGCGCGATATGCTGCGGGCTGAACTGCCTCAGTATCTGGAGTTCGCCGGTGACGAGAACCGTTTCCATATTGAGCGTCAGAGAAACAGCCGTGTCACGATTGCCAGCCCGAAAGCCATTACGGAAGAAGAGGCTGTCACAGCGTTCGAAGGCTATGCCGAGACTTACGCCAGAGTCTACGCCATTGATCTGGCCAAAGCCAAGGACCGCATCGAATTACGCCTCATTGATAGTGAAACCGGGGGCTACGATGTCAGAATGGTGAATGATGAAGTCAGAGTGACTGACCTGGACTAAGAAACTTAAGTAAAACTTACCCGCGCCCTCATTAGTAGGGCGCTTTTTTGTGCTCTTTAAAGCACAAAAAACGAACGAAAATTCTAAAAGTGGCGAAAAAACCTCTGAAAACTTTTTATAAGTACGGATAAACGGACACCTCCTGTGCTATGATAGAAGAAAGTTTAGAACGAATGTTCTTTTACGGAGGTAACGACAGATGTTGAATATGCTTTTTTGGATGGTCATGATTTTTACAGTGGCTGTATTGATTTATAACAAATGGGTGAGAGAGACTGAGGTCCGGCAGATGTCCGCGAGCTCAGAGGCCGGGGAGGTCGTTTCCGGCTACGCTACACCACAAATGGAAACTAATGAGCCGGCCATTATCTTCTATGATCTTCAAGCTCCCGCTAAGCGCGTGAATGCCCGCCTTGAACTCTTCACGCCGGATACCGGTCATGTCTGCGAAGTCTACGATCTCGAGGGTAATCGCGTAGCCTAGGAACAGTCCCGGCCGATTTCAGAAGCAGTCTACACTGATAGTGGGCTGCTTTTGTTTACCCGGGTAGAGGTCTATAATCTTAGCTAGCACGTTTC
>CAZJTS010000119.1:0-6347 GCA_964548975.1 uncultured Fastidiosipila sp. | reverse complement strand
CCCACCTTCGGCTGCTGGTCGGGCAGGATCCCGACCACGCCGCCGAGTATGCCGCCGTACAAGACAAAACCTGACAAGAGCACGGGACCCCAGGTGAAATTGGCTCGGAACTCCCGGTATTCCGGGCCGAAGAGGGTCAGAAGGAAAAGCAGTTTTGCCCCAATGAGTCCGGCAATGAGGGCGAAGAGGGCCGAGAAGAGGGTGTCCTCACGTTCGGCGGCAGGGGCTTGCCGGACGGCGAAGCCTAAGCCGGCACCGATTTCAAGCAGCATGAGCAGGCCGTAAGTGGGGATGGGGATGCCGAAAAGGTCCAGGTAAGGCCACATCTGCTTAGGTTCTCGCCTGGCGCATCCAGGGATTGATCCGGAGGAGTTCGTGCCAGCTGATCGAACGGCCGTGGCCCGGATAGACCATCAGCTCCGGGGTGAATTGTTTGGTAATGCCGAGACGGTAGATCGTTCGAATACTGCTGTCGAGCGCATCCTGATCACCGCCGGGGAGATCGGAACGCCCGATCGAGGTTGCGAAGAGCGTATCGCCGGTGAAGAGTGCGATGCTTTTCGTCAGGCCATTGGGCAAGGTGTTCTCAAGTAAGAGACAGACAGAGCCTGGCGTATGCCCGGGGGTCGGGTAGGGGGTCAGGCGGAACTCAGCGCTGAGCCTGAGCGGGTTTGACGGATCCAAGCCCAGTGACGGTCTCGGTGTTTTCGTCGGCCTTCCGAAGAAAGCGGAGGCATTCGCGCGCGGGTTTCCTGCCAGAGTAAAATCGGCTTCAGCCATCCGGTAAGGGAGTTTCGGATCTCGCTCGAGCCAGGCGGAGGCGCCTGACGTGTGGTCAAAATGCCCGTGTGTGGCGATCAGGCGCTGCACACTTTCTCGGTCGTGACCCGAGACATCCGCGGGCCCTATAGACGGGTCGATTAACGTAACACCGTCCGTGGTACGAATGAGGTAGGCATTGGCGCGGTTACCGTCTTCCGGGATTATAGTGATCAGGTTCTGATGCTGTGACATTATTCATCTTTCTTGGCCGTAAAGCCGTAGTAGTCCTTATACCAGTCAACGAAGCGCTGGATACCGTCCTCGACCTCGGTCGCCGGTTTGAAGCCGGTCGTTTGCTCCAGATCCTTCACATCCGCGAAGGTGCGGGGGACGTCACCGGCCTGTAACTCCAGGAATTCTTTCTCGGCTTCGATGCCCAGTGCGTCTTCCAGGGCTTTGATGTAGCGCATCAGGGGGACGGGGCTGTTGTTGCCGATGTTGTAGATGCGATAGGGCGCGAAGCTCGTGCCTGCGGGGTCCCGGGTCTCATCCCAGTCGGGGTTGCCGATCGGGGCTTTGGCCAAAAGCCGGACTATCCCCTCGATAATGTCATCGACGTAGGTGAAGTCCCGCTCCATCTGACCGTGATTGAAGACCTGGATCGGGCGACCCTCGAGTATTGCTTGGGTGAAGAGGAAGAGGGCCATATCGGGGCGGCCGTAGGGGCCATAGACCGTGAAGAAGCGCAGGCCGGTCGAGGGGATGTTGAAGAGATGGCTGTAGGTATGGGCCATGAGTTCGTTTGATTTTTTCGTGGCGGCATAGAGCGACACGGGGTGATCGACATTGTGGGCTGTGGAGAAAGGCAGTTGCTGATTGCCGCCGTAGACAGAGCTTGACGAGGCGTAGAGCAGATGCTCGACCGGGAAATGGCGGCACGCCTCCAGAATATTCAGGAAGCCGGTGATGTTCGAGTTGATGTAGGCATAGGGGTTTTCCAGCGAATAGCGCACGCCGGCCTGGGCCGCGAGATTGACCACATGGGTCGGGCGATGGGTTTCGAAAATCCGGTCGATCTCAGGCTTGTTTTCGAGATCGGTCTTATGAAAGTGAAAATCCGGGAACGGCTCCAGGCGATTCAGCCGGGCTTCCTTGAGGGTCGGATCGTAATAATCGTTGAGATTGTCGACGCCGATGACTTCGTGGCCTTCATTGAGTAAGCGCAGCGCCAGATGTGAGCCGATGAAGCCGGCAGCACCTGTAATCAGTATTTTCATGAACAGTACCTTCTTTGTGTAATCTTCATTTAATTATACATGTCCGGAGCGGAAGAGCACCGCGGATGATGTAAAATAGGCATAGAGAAAAATCCGAGTGCGGAGGATGGATGAGCGCTTTACGTCTAAGAAGAATAGTTCCGGTAGTGTTGCTGCTAGTCAGCGTGCTTTCCGCCTGCTCGTGGTTTGATCGGGGATCGGGCTATGAGACACGCACTTTCAAAGGGGGCCGTGGTGCTCTCACGCTGAGAATACTGGCGGCGGACCTGCATGAGATCGCTGAACCTGTGCTCGAGGAGTTTACGAAACGAAATAAAGTTACGCTGGAACTGAGTTATACCACCTCCGGCGAAATCTCGCGCGTGCTGGAGGAGGAGGTCATCCCTTTCGATGCTGTCTGGCCGGCGGCGAATGTCTGGATTGCTTTGGGTGATCTGAACCATCGCACGAAACATCAGGGCTCCATCTACACGACACCGGTGATCTACGGTCTGCCGGAGTCCCACGTGTCTGAGTCCGGTCAGGTTGATCCGAATCTTAGCTGGGCGTTTCCCGGATCTCAAACGCAGGCCGGTCTGACGGCTCAGCTTGCTTTAGCCGGTTCGCCTGTCGCGGAGTCCTCCACTGAACTCAGTGAACAATTCTTGCAAGGGGGATTTGACGGCCTGGTTACTTATGAATCCTTATTTATCGGGGTCAATCGCGAGCTTTTGAGACAGGGCAAAGACACCTTGATGGCGTATTACCCCGCGGAGGCGGTGACTTTGGCCACGGCGCCTTTGGCCTTCGTCTCCGCAAACGGTGAGGAGAAGCGGGATGAAGCGGAAGTGGAAGAAGCCTACCTGAAGCTGCTGGCCTATCTGCTGTCCGAACCTGTCCAGAAGGCCTTGGCAACGGAAGGCGCGAGAACCGGCTCTCGACCGGAGATGAATGATCCGTTCCGGCCGGACTGGGGACTTGATCGATCACGGATCATTACCGCTCGAAATCTCCCGGCGGCTGATGAGTTGCGGCAGCTGATCGGCAGCGAGTGAATCAGTGCCGTCGGTAACCGCTTATCGGCTGGGAAAACAGTACTATAGAGTGTGGATAGCCCATCCGGCTATCGATGAGAAAGAGGTGTAAATGGGAAATTCCCCGAGACAATATATCCTGGGCATACTCAGCGCTATTGCTGTGTTTTTTGTCCTATCCTCCGGTTTGAACTGGCCGTTCCTGATTGCGGCCGGGCTTGCTGCGGGAACTTATGCGGGTGTTTTCCTCTATGCCAAACCCCAGATTAAAATCGGCAGCATCAAAGTGGATCGCATTGCGGATAAGTCGGAATTCAAACGGCTTTTGCTGGAAGCAAAACAGGATCTCGATCTTCTCCGCACGGCAACTAAGCAAATCTCGAATCTCCCGCTCAGACATCAGAGCCAGCAACTCTATCGCTCCGGGGTGCGCATTCTGGAATATCTGGAGAAGAATCCCGACCGGATCCCGGCTGCTCGGCGCTTTCTCGGCTACTATCTCACAACGGCTGTCGATATCTTGCGGAAGTATATCCCTTTCCAGAAATCCGGACTGAAGACGGATGAAGTTAAGCAGGTGACAGACGCGACGAAAAAAGCGCTTCCGGTACTGCTGGAGGCATTCGAAGCGCAGTTCACGACCCTGATGCAAAATGACATCCTGGATATAGAATCCGATATCAAGGTGCTTGAGCTGACCCGTAAGTCGGAAGGAGGCGGTGATGGCGAGAAGTAACAGTCGTCTGACCCGCTGGCTCGGCCTGCTGCTGATCGCACTCGTGATCGGTGCCGGTATTGCTTATGAGATCTACCGCAGAAACCAACCCGACCCTGTCACTTTATCGGGCTATGTGTCAGGGGAGAAAATGCCTTTCCTGGAAGACCCTGAAGTAAGGACGATCCTGCAGAAGGATTATAAGATCAGCCTGAATATTCACAAGTCGGGGTCTTTGGCCATGAGTGACGCGGCGGATCTCGAAACGCGTAATTTCCTGTGGCCGTCCGGGCAGGCGGCTATCGATCGCTACAAGGCCAAAGTCGGTGAACCCTATCGCGAAGCTGTTTTGCTGAATTCACCACTGGTGCTCTATACGTATAAGTCGATAGCCGAGGTCTTACCTAAGGACACGGCCGCGCTCGCCGAACTCCTTCTGTCCGGGCGGAGCTGGCAGGAGCTCGGCGTCGCTCAACTGACCGGCCCCGTCACCTTACATGCCGCGGATCCTGAACTGACGAATTCCGGACAACTCTGGGCAGTTCTGCTGGGTAGCGCTCTGAATGATGATCTGACCCTGACAGAGACGGCTGTGCCTAAGGTCCGAGAAGATGTCCGGCGTATTTTCCAGCGGATGGGCTATTTGGAAAGTACAACAGAAGATCTCTTCGAACTCTACCTCCGAACGGGAATTGGCAATAAGCCCTTGGTCGTCGGCTATGAGAATCAACTGGCGGCGTTTGCCCTGAATCACCCGGAGGCATATGCCCGGCTCAAGGATGAGCTGGTTATGATCTATCCCGAGCCGACCATCTGGACCTCGCATGTATTTATGGCTCTGGATGATGAGGGCGCAAGGCTTTTGACAGCCCTTCAGGATGAACGCCTGCAGGCGATTGCCGGCGCCCGCTACGGTTTCAGAATCGGGGCCTATGGCGCTGCTGCTGAAGCCGTTGACTACGGAGTCACCGGCTGGCAGGAGCAAGTTACGGACGTAATATCACTACCTTCATATGATGTACTGGAAGACCTGATAAACACGAGAGAATAATCTCAAGGAGGCACACATGGCAGAGAAGAAGATCACATTGGAAGACTTGGCAAAGCACAAGGCATTGGAAAACAGAGAGAATAAATACGAAGACGTAGGTAGCGAAATCGTCGAAGCAGTTCCGAAAAACATCACCCCCGAAATGCGCAAAAAAGTCGACTCGATTAAGTCCGGGGTAGACCTTCTGGACTCCACCTCAATGATCACTTTCGGAGCAGGTGCACAGCGCAATCTGACGGCGTTCTCGGACAGCATCCTCCAGAAGGTGCGCAGTAAGGACTCAGGTTATGTCGGCGAAACACTGTCGAATCTGATGGTGACCGTCCAGAGTCTCGAAGTGGATAAGCTCGGCAATGATGAAGGTTTCCTGTCCAAACTCGGTTTCGGTAACTCCATGAAGCGTTTCATGGCCCGCTTCGATACAGTGGAGCTGCAGATCGATAAGATCGGTATGGAACTGGACAAAGCCCAGACCATGTTGCTGAAAGATATCACTACCTTCGATTCCCTCTACGATAAGAACCTTGAATACTTTCGGGATCTCGATGGCTATATTATCGCCGGTGATGAGGTCATCAAAGAGGCACGTGAAGTCACCTTGCCGGCTCTCCGTAAAGAAGCGGCAACCTCAGATAACGATATGGCCCCTCAACTCGTGAGTGACTTCGAGAGCACACTCGATCGTTTCGAGCGTAAAGTCCATGACCTGAAACTGTCCAAAACCATTGCGATCCAGACAGCTCCGCAGATTCGCCTGATCCAGAATAACGACAAGATGCTGGTGGATAAGATCCAGACGTCTGTCCTACATACCATTCCGCTCTGGAAGAACCAGCTTGTAATCGCTCTGGGTCTACAGAACCAGCAAAAAGTCCTGGATATGCAAAAGAAAATTTCGGATACGACCAATGACCTGCTCCTGAAAAACTCTGAAATGCTGAAGACCAATGCGACCGGAGTCGCTAAGGAATCACAACGGGGCATCGTGGATATCGAGACCCTGAAGAAAGTCAACCGTGATCTGGTCGAAACGATTCAGGAAACCTTGAAGATCAATGCCGAAGGCAGAACGGCACGTCAGGCGGCGGAACTTGAGATCATCGCGATTGAGAATGAACTCAAGGATACAATGCTGCAGAATATGTCGCCACAGCAGTAACTTCTTTAATCACTTAGCTCACCGGCCACCCCTCTGCGGGTGGCTTTTTTCTAATGTGCGTAGACTCATAGTTAACTTCCGGGTGTTCCTGTTACTATATACACAAAATAGCGCCTAAGAGGAGGAAAACATGCCGCATATTCTTGTGGAAGCAGACCGTTGCCTACAATGCAAAAAACCGCGCTGTCGGGTCGGTTGCCCGATCAATAACCCCATTCCGCAGTTTATTCGGATGCTCCAGGAAGGTGATATTAAGGAAGCCGGCAATCTGGTCTTCACTAATAATCCTCTGTCCATTGTGTGTTCTCAGGTCTGCCCCTTCGAGCGGATGTGTGAAGGCGCATGTATCGTTGGAATCAAGTCAACACCT
>CAZJTS010000118.1:0-6399 GCA_964548975.1 uncultured Fastidiosipila sp. | reverse complement strand
TAACCTGTGGAATTATACACCAGGGATTAAGGTGAGTCAAATGCGACTTTTCTCAGTTCGCCAGAAAATTTACGGATAAAACAGAAGAAGATTAGTTCCACTACTAACCTTCTTCCGGGCTCAGTTGGACTGAACAACAAAACTTTCTTATAGGGGTTTTGCTTTGCAAAAAATGTGAGCGAGTAAAAATCTCTATTTCACATGCCCATATTTCCTGTCTGACTCTACTTTACCATCGAAAAGGCTCGAATTCCACCTAAATTGCCAGATTAATCGCTCGGTCAGTTAAATGTTGCGTTATTTCTGGAGTTACCCTAGCAAACGGGGGAAAAGTTTTCAGTTCGCGCAGTTCGCCCAATTCGCTTGCCCCTACTATTCGTAACACATTATTATAAGCGGACTAGATCTGTGCGATATCAATCAGCTCAGTATTCTCTTCCGAAAATCCGCTCTGAAGAGCGTCTGCCATGGCATTGGCCGTGTCTATAGAACTCAAACACGGGATGCCGAGTTGCGTCGCTTTCATACTGATTCTGACCCCGTCTTTGGCCGGATTCCGCCCATGCGTCGAAGTGCTGATGACATACTGAACACGCTTCTCCTCCATCAGGTCGAGACCGTTCTTCTTGCCTTCATGGATCTTACCAACATGCGTCACCCAGAGGAAGTTCTCTTCCAGAATGTCGGCGGTGCCTTGTGTGGCATAAAGTTGGAAGCCCATGTTCTGGAATTTTTGGGCCAAAGGCGGGAGCTCGGTCTTATCCCAGTTGCGTACGGTAAAGAAGATGCCGCCTGACTTCTGCATTGCGTATCCGGCGGCCAGAAGGCCCTTATAGAGCGCCTCTTCCAGCGTACGGCCAACACCCAGCACCTCACCTGTAGACTTCATTTCCGGGCCTAACTGTGTATCGGTTCCGGTAAGTTTCGCAAAGGAAAAGACCGGGACCTTAACGGCATAGAGTTCGTGATCCGGATGCAGGCCTACGCCATAACCGAGATCTCGAAGTTTGAGGCCCATACTCACCTGGGTTGCCAAGTCCACAATGGGGATGCCGGTGACTTTGGACAGATAAGGGACTGTTCTGGAAGCTCTGGGATTAACCTCTATGACGTAGAGTTCTTCATTCTGGACAATGTACTGCAGATTGACGATGCCACGGACATCCAACCCCTGACAGAGCTGGCGGGTTGTGCTGAGAATCTTTTTGCGCATTTCTGCCGAGACATTCAGCGCAGGATAGACCGCGATAGAATCGCCGGAATGGACGCCGGCACGTTCGACATGTTCCATGATGCCCGGCAGGAGGATGTCCTCTCCGTCATAGATGCCGTCGACTTCCACTTCCCTGCCCATCAGGTATTTGTCGAGCAGAACGATATTATCCGGATTGATCTCCAGGATAATTTTCATGTACTCATGAACATCCGCATCATTGTGCGCGATGATCATATTTTGGCCTCCGAGCACGAACGAAGGCCTGAGGAGCACCGGATAGCCCAGTTCGTTAGCCGCCTTCAACGCCTCATCCACGTTGCGAATGGCGTGCCCACGCGGTCTGGCCACATTGAGTCGGGTCAGGAGTTGGTCGAAGGCTTCTCTGTCTTCCGCCATGTCGATGCTTCTGGCGGAGGAGCCGAAGATCGTGTAGCCGGCTTTGGCCAAAGCCCCGGTCAGCTTAATCGCCGTCTGACCTCCGAAAGACACGATGACACCGAGCGGCTTCTCGATAGCCAGAATCGCCAGGACGGACTCTTCGGTGAGCGGTTCGAAGTAGAGTCGATCCGAAGAATCATAGTCCGTGGAGACCGTTTCAGGATTGTTATTGATCGTAACGACTTCATAGCCCATCTTCTGTAAAGACCGGACACAATGTACGCTGGCGTAATCGAATTCAATCCCCTGGCCGATACGAATGGGCCCGGAGCCGATAACCACGACGGTCTGCTTAGCGGATTGTTCGATAAACTCCAGTGCTTCGTTCTCGGATGGGCTGTGAGGGTTCGGATAGAGCGCATAGAAATAGGGCGTCTTGGCAGGGAACTCTCCGGCGCAGGTGTCAACCATTTTGTAGACGGGCTCTTGCGCCGGACAAGGCAGGTCTTGTCCGCTCAAACGGACTAATGTGCGATCTTCATAGCCGAGCGCTTTGCCCTGATAATAAAGGTCTTCAGTCAGCTGGCTACTTTCCAATTGCGCTTCAAACTCTACGAGCTCTTGAAGTTCATTCAGAAACCAGCGATCGATGCCGGTGATCTCGTGTATTTCTTCGAGCGAACAGCCCTTCTTCAAACAAGTGAAAACCAGGAAGATTCGTTCATCCGTTCGACGCGTAATTTTCTCTAGGAGTTCTTCTTGTGGCAGGTCCTGGAATTTGGCCAAATTAAGGGAATCCGTTCCCAATTCAGCCCCCTGAACGGCCTTCATAATCCCGACGCTGAAGCGGTCGCCGATGGCCATCACCTCGCCCGTAGCCTTCATCTGAGTCCCTAAACGCCGATCGGCATAAACGAACTTATCGAAAGGCCACTTGGGAAACTTCACAGCGATGTAGTCGATGACGGGCTCAAATGCTGCTGTCGTATCGCCGGTCACTTCATTGACTATTTCGTCCAAAAGATAGCCGAGCGCGATCTTCGCACTCACGCGGGCGATTGGGTAGCCGGTGGCTTTTGAAGCAAGAGCGGATGATCGCGAAACACGCGGATTGACCTCGATGACGCGATAATCAAAAGACTCCGGATCCAGCGCAAACTGGACATTACAGCCGCCTTCAAGTTTCAATTCCTGAATGATATCGAGGGCTGCTGTGCGGAGCATTTGGAATTCACGATCGGCCAAAGTCACCGTCGGCGCGATAACAATCGAGTCGCCTGTGTGAACACCGACCGGATCCAGGTTCTCCATGGAACAGATGGTTAAGGCATTACCGGCACTGTCCCGGATAACTTCAAACTCTATTTCCTTCCACCCGGCGATCGATTGTTCGATCAGGCACTGGTGAATTGGGGAGATCTCGAGACCCTGCTCAACGATTTCTCTGAGCTCCTGCTCGGTGTCGGCGATGCCACCCCCGCTGCCGCCCAAAGTAAAGGCCGGCCGGACGATGACGGGGTAACCGATCGCATCCCCCGCTCTAACGGCGGATTCTGTATCCGTAATAATCTCGGAAGGTGTGCTGGGCTGTCCCAGGAGATCCATCATATCGCGGAACTTCAAACGGTCTTCCGCTCGATCGATCGCCTCGGGGCTCGTACCGAGCAGACGTACATGGTAGCGGTCCAGGATGCCTTCATTCGCCAGTTTCATCGACAGGTTCAATCCATTCTGCCCACCGAAACCGGAAAGTATGGCGTCCGGTCGCTCTTTCTCAATAATGCGCTCCAGAGTCTTGACTGTGAGCGGCTCTAGATAAATGTGATCGGCGATGCCGGGATCGGTCATGATGGTCGCCGGATTCGAGTTGACCAGGACAATTTCGATACCGTCTTCTCGGAGAACTCGACAGGCTTGAGTTCCGGAATAGTCGAATTCAGCCGCTTGACCGATGACAATCGGTCCCGAGCCTATGACCATAACTTTGCGTAGTGTCCTGTCGAGTGGCATTATTTCTCCTCCATATATGAAATGAAGCGTTCCAAGAGGAATTCTGTGTCCTCGGGACCGCCGGCACCTTCGGGAGCAAACTGTAGTGAGAATTGGGGTTTATCGGTGTAGTCCAGGCCTTCACAGCTGCCGTCATGTGCATGAGCGAAGCTGACTTTGGCCAACGCAGGGTCCAATTCTGAGCTGTCTACGGCGAGATTATGACTCTGGGAAGTCATATAAATTTTACCGTTGGCAAGATCTTTGACTGCCTGATTACCGCCGCGATGCGGGTGCCCCAGTTCAGTTAAGGGAATCTCGTGGGCAGTAGCAAAGAGCAGATGGCCGAACCCGATGGCCAGAAGTGGCACATGCTTGGCCTTGAAGATGCTCAGATTCTGTGTCAGTTCAGGATAATCTTGAGGATGACCGGGACCATTAGGAATTAAGATCCCATCCGGTTGACCGGCCAGTATGGCTTTGGGATCTGTGAGATAAGGGAACAGTGTAACTTCGCAGCCCCGCGCCTGAAGTTTACGGATCAGACTTTGCTTAGTGCCGGTATCGATGACCGCTACGGCGTACTGCTTGTCACTGATCGCCGGGAAAGTCCTCGTTTCTTTGACTGAGACCTCCTCAAGCCTCGCCACCGGTTTATACGCTTGTAATTCTTTCAGATCAACGGTTTCAGGATCTGCTGTAATCACCGCATTCATTTCACCGTCGCTACGGAGCTTACGGGTAAGTGCTCTGGTGTCCAAGCCTTGAATACCGGGTATGTTCTGCTCCGTTAGATAGTGGGCCAGCGTGCCCTGACTGCGGAAATTACTGGGATGTTCGGCGATATGACGGATACAGTATCCTGCAGGCCAGGCTTTTTGCGATTCCAGATCGGCATCGATTACACCATAGGCACCGATCTCAGGGAATGTATGCAGAATAATCAGGTCAGCAGCAGCCGGATCGGTAAGTGTTTCCAGATAGCCGCCCATGCCGGTGGTAAAAACTAGCCGGCCGAAGCGGTTATCAGGTGCTGCCCCGAAAGAATAACCGGGATAAAGTGTGCCGTCCGCTAATAATAGATAAACCATTTCCGCTTTACTCATGTCACACCTTTCTTACACTTACCTACGCCTAAGGATACTATAGTCTTCTTGTGAAAGGATTCGGAAGATTATACTCCCGCCTCAGCCAGCTTCGCAAGAATTATTCAGCTTTTTGACGTCAAATAACTTTACCGCAATTATCTTCAGGCCTCAAGCCTGATAGAATGTTAGAAACAGCTTAGGGAGTGATATATGAAAGAATTGATTAAAGATTTTGGTAAGCTTTCGTTCAATGATAAAGCCATGCAGAAATTTCTGCCTCAGGATGTCTACGAACAGTTGAAACAAACCAGGCTCAAAGGCCAACCGCTCCCCCTGGAACTTGCCGATCCTGTAGCCAAAGGCATGAAAGAGTGGGCCATCGGCTTGGGCGCAACTCATTTCACTCACTGGTTTCAGCCCATGACGGGCGTCACCGCAGAAAAACACGACGCCTTCCTCAGTCCAACTGACCGCGGAGAGGCATTGCCGGAATTCAAAGGCCGAGAGCTGGTGAGAGGCGAACCCGATGCCTCGAGTTTCCCGAGTGGCGGTCTCAGAACTACGTTCGAAGCACGTGGTTACACCGCGTGGGATCCCTCCTCTTTTGCTTTTATCAAGGACAGTACTTTATGCATCCCGACAGCCTTCTGCTCATTCGGCGGTCACGCCATGGACAAGAAAACGCCTCTGTTGCGTTCTATGCAGGCGCTGAATCGACAAGCTCTCCGTATCCTGCGACTTTTCGGAGATGATGAAACAGCTGTCGTGATTAGTAATGCCGGGATTGAACAGGAATACTTTCTGATCGACAGCGAGATGTTTCATCGGCGCCCTGACCTGGTCAACTGCTCCCGTACGCTCTTTGGTGCCAGAGCACCGAAGGGACAGGAACTGAACGACCACTATTTCGGCGCTTTAAAGCCCCGTGTATCCGCATTTATGCAGGATCTGGATCGCGAGATGTGGCGCCTGGGTGTGCCGGCCAAAACCAAGCATAATGAAGTCGCCCCTTCCCAACACGAACTCGCCCCCGTTTATCAGACGGTGAATGTGGCCTGCGACCAGAACCAGTTGATGATGGAAACGATGAAGACAGTTGCTAACCGTCATGGGCTCGTCTGTCTGCTTCACGAGAAGCCATATGCCGGACTGAACGGTTCGGGTAAACACAATAACTGGTCCCTCGGAACTGACACCGGCCAGAACTTACTTGACCCTGGTAAGACACCTGCGGAAAATGCCCAGTTCCTCCTTTTCCTATGTGCTGTTATCAAGGCAGTTGATGACTATCAAGGGCTTCTCAGGATCAGTGCGGCATCCGCCGGTAATGATCACCGCTTAGGTGCTCACGAAGCGCCGCCGGCTATTGTCAGTATTTTTCTGGGCGATGAATTAAGTGATATTTTAGAAGCTTTGGAAAGCGGACATGATTCTCCGATACGCGAACAGATCGATATAGAGATCGGCGTGGATGTCCTCCCCCACTTCAAACGTGATATTGCGGATCGCAATCGAACCTCTCCATTCTCTTTTACCGGAAATCGTTTCGAATTCCGCATGATCGGTTCCTCGTTCTCCGTCGCCTGCCCCAATATGATCATCAACAGCATCGTTGCGGATACTTTGGGGACCTTTGCCGACCGCCTGGAAGCAGCAGATGACTTCACGGACGAACTGAACAAGTTGATCATCGACACTATTTCTGCTCATAAACGCATTATTTTCAAC
>CAZJTS010000117.1:2556-6506 GCA_964548975.1 uncultured Fastidiosipila sp. | reverse complement strand
TCGCCGACCCGGTATTTTTCGGGGAAAGGAATAATCGCATAGGGCGCTTCAGCGTCCTTATGGAAGAGCAGAATATCGATGCCGTAAGCACCTTCGGAATGCACCGTGAAGCTCACCCCGCCGGGCAGTGCGGTGGCGCCGTTTTGCAGATAGAAGCCCGGGCGCACCCGGAAGTTATACCAAACTTCGAGCGGCTCCAAATTCGTCTCGAGCTGCGCGCGCCATTCGGTCTGGAGATCAATGTGTCGTTGAGGATTGGGCACAGGTGTCACCTCCTAATGCCCTTAATTATACGAAAACCGCCCCCGGCTGTCAGAAGAATTGAAACCCCAAGCCGAGCACAAGCCAGAGCGCCGTTAAGCCCAGCACCACGCCGGCCCGGAGCTTCATGCCGGGCTTGACTTCCCCACGGCGCCAAGCCCAGAGATAGGGCAGCACCACCGGCAGACTGACCACCAGCCCCAGGAGTCCGTTGGCCAGGAAACTTCGCCCCAAGTCCCCCTGCCCCAGCCGGAAAAACTGCAGCACATCCAGCAGCGGCATCAGGATCAGGAAGAGCAGCGCCAGCCAAAACCAGTAGCGGTTCAGCACCTGGGCGATCGAGAGCTGATTCAGCTCCCGTCGCCTCTGTGCCCGCCGCCCCTCATGTTCTTCGAGACGTTGGTCCGCCTCTTTGGCCCGCTCTTCCCAGCGGCTTCTCACGGACTGTTTTTTGGCCAAAGCCTAGGCCTCCGCTTCCTCAAGGAACGGCGAGACCATCTCCCGGGCTTCGATCTCGGCTTTGGCCCGAGTAATAAAGTCCTCCATCCCCATGGTGATATTCTTCTGGTGATCGCGCAGGCGCAGGGACACCTCGCCCTTCTCCTCCTCCTGATCACCCAGGATCAGCATATAAGGCACCCGCTCGACCTGGGCCTGACGGACCTTAAAGCCAATCTTTTCATTGCGCTCGTCGAGCTCGGCCCGAATCCCGGCGTCCTTCAGATCCGACTGGAGCTTCCGGGCATAATTTCGGGTGCGGTCCGTGATCGGCATGATGCGCACCTGCTCAGGCGCGAGCCAAGTCGGGAACTTGCCGCCGAAATGCTCGATCAGAATGCCGATAAAGCGCTCGATCGACCCATAGACCACACGGTGGATCATGATCGGACGATGACGCTCGCCGTCCGCCCCGATGTATTCCGCCTCGAAGCGCTGGGGCATCTGGAAATCCAGCTGAATCGTGCCGCACTGCCAGGTTCTGCCGAGTGAATCCTCGAGGTGGAAGTCCAGCTTTGGCCCATAGAACGCCCCATCGCCTTCATTGACAACATAAGGCACCTCCATGATCTCCACCGCGCGGCGGAGCGCATTCGTCGCCGTCTCCCAGTCCTCCTCGGAGCCCATCGAATCCTCAGGCTTCGTCGACAGCTCAATGTGATACTTATAGCCGAACTTCGTGTAGACCTCATCGATCAGGCGGACCACCGCAATGATCTCATCCTCGATCTGATCCGGCGTCATATAGATGTGGGCATCGTCCTGGCTAAAGCTCCGGACCCGCATCAAGCCATGCATCTCACCGGACTTCTCATGCCGGTGAACCAGCCCCACCTCCGCCACACGCAGCGGCAGATCGCGGTAAGAATGCGGCGTCGCATTGTAGACCAAGAGGCTCCCCGGACAGTTCATCGGCTTGATCGCAAAATCCTCGCCATCGATCACCGTCGTGTACATATTTTTCTCATAGTGATCCCAGTGCCCGGACGTCTCCCAAAGCTTTCTGTTCAGCATGATCGGCGTCATGATCTCTTTATAATCCTCGCGGGTGTGGATCTCGCGCCAGTAATTCATCAGCTCATTTCTCAGCACCATGCCGTTCGGCAGGAAAAACGGGAAACCGGGTCCTTCCTCCAGCAAAGTAAAGAGGCCCATCTCTTTACCGAGGCGACGGTGATCGCGTTTTTTGGCCTCCTCAATCCGCTCCAGGTGAAGCCGTAAATCCTGCTTATTCGGATAGGACGTCCCGTAGATGCGGGTTAGCATCTTGTTCTTCTCATCACCGCGCCAGTAAGCACCCGCCACCGACGTCAGCTTGAAGGACTTCACCGCCTTCGTATTCATCAGGTGAGGCCCCGCACAAAGATCCACGAACTCCCCCTGCTGATAGAAACTGATCGTCTCATCCTCAGGCAGATCCTCGATCAGCTCCACCTTGTACGGCTCATTCTGTTTCTCCATCAGAGCGATCGCCTCGTCCCTGGGCAGAATAAAACTCTTGATCTCAAGACCTTCCTTGACGATCTTCTTCATCTCCTGCTCAATCGCCTGTACTTCAGCGTCCCCGAAGCCCCCCTCACGCTCAATGTCGTAGTAGAAGCCATCCCTGATCGCCGGCCCGATCGCCAGCTTCGCCTCCGGGTACAGCCGCTTCACCGCCTGCGCCAGAATATGCGAACTCGTATGCCAAAACGCGTGCTTCCCCTCCGGATCCTCAAAGGTCAAAATATTGACCTGTGCATCATCAGCCACCACACGCCTCAGATCACCCTCTTCGCCATCAATCTCCGAAGCGCACGCCACCCGCGCCAGCCCCTCACTCAGATCCAGCGCAATATCGTAGGTACTCTTCGGCTCCGCATAGGTCTTGACACTACCGTCTTTCAATTGAATATTCATCTTACTCTCCTTCTTTCCGGGAAATAAAAACACCCCGGACACATCTGTCCAAGGGTGCATAACACGGTTCCACCTTGTGATTTCACTTCATTCACTTCATATCGGGAAGTCAGCCGGGCCACTTTCACGGCCAAAGCTCAGGCAGTGGTCCTCACCGATCCATTCGCAAGAAGCTCTCAGCTCAAAACTTCTCTCTCTGCTCCGAAGGGGTATCGCCTACTGTTCTGCCGTCAGCGCTTGTGGGGATATTATGGACCGTGGGCGGTTCGGCTGTCAATGGATTTGTTACGGGTGGGGTGCTTGTCGGCTCTACAAGTTGCGCGATTGCCATTTCCTGACAGTGCAACAGGTTGTAGAGAAAAATACCTCCACAAGCTGCGCGATTGCCACGATTTTTAGCGGACAAGCAACTTGTAGTGAAAAATCCTTCTACAAGCTGCGCGATTGCCATTTTCTGACAGTGCAGCAGGTTGTAGTGAAAAATCTCTCCACAAGCTGCGCAATTGCAACGATTTTTAGCGGACAAGCAGCTTGTAGTGAAAATTCCTTCGACAAGCTGCGCGATTGCCATTTCCTGACAGTGCAACAGGTTGTAGAGAGAAATCCCTCAATAAGCTGCTAGATTGTCACGATTTTTAGCGGATAAGCAGCTTGTAGTGAGAAATCCTTCTACAAGCTGCGCGATTGCCAATTTCAAACCCCCCACAAGTTGCCCAAAGCCATTTTTTACTAAAATGCAATGCTCCGAAGAGTGAATTTCAACTTGTGTGTTCATCTAGGGGCGCTTTTTCAAATCATGAGTGCTTTCCGCAGAAATCAAGCTGCACATCCGGAAAAATTGGCATCCGATGGCACAAACAACCCTACCACTCCATCTCCGGCAGCATCTCCGCCTGGAGTGCAAACATTTCATCGATCAAATGCACCGCATTGGTGTAGCTTGAGATGGTTGGGTCTAGCAGCAGGGCCTGCAGCAACTTCTTGCGGCTCTTTTCTTTCCACGCCTGGTAAAGGAGTTCGGTGATGTCGCCCTGGATGCGCATCATGCTGGCCAAAGCGTAGGGGATCTCCCCTGTCTTGACCGGATGGATGCCCTGACCGTCGATGACCGCGGGGACTTCCACGACGATGCCGTCGGGCAGGCTGGGGGCGTAGCCGTCATTCAGAATGTTAACGGCGCCGACTTTGAGCTCCTCGTCGAAGACGATGGCTTCGATGATGGGGATGCCGTATTCTTTGTTGCGCTCGCCACCGCCGTCGCCGGAGAAGGCGGCGGAGAAGACGTCGACGGG
>CAZJTS010000117.1:0-2456 GCA_964548975.1 uncultured Fastidiosipila sp. | reverse complement strand
TGTTGCGCTCGCCACCGCCGTCGCCGGAGAAGGCGGCGGAGAAGACGTCGACGGGGTCGGCTTTGGCGATCTCTTCTTCCCATTGTTTGTACTTCAGAGAATAGACGAATTCTAGAGGAGTCATCTCGGAAGAGGTCCAGGGATCCTCGGTCAGAGGATCGTAGAAGTATTGGAGTAAGGCGGAGGCCAGGAACTGGTCGCTCCAGCCAAAGTATTCGCCGATGTGGTTGGCGCCGGGGTAAACCCAGACACCGTAAACACGCAGCATGATCCTGGACAGGGCATCTTCGTCCCAGTTCTGGAGCTTGGGCAGGGCGCGTTCTTTTTCGATGAGCTCGGGGTAAAGGTCTTCGCCGGTAGTCTTATCGCGCAGCTCCGTAAACACTCCAAAGTGGTTGATGCCGCTGACCTCAGAGACGATTTCGGAGCGGGAGCGGCCGAGGATGGGTTCGAGTTGCTCCAGGCCCATCTGTTCGCCGTGGCAGAGGCCGATGACTTTGATGGAGGTTTCTTTGGCCAAAATCGTGACCAGCTTCGCCTCAGGATTCGTGTAGTTCAGGAGGTAGGCGTCCGGGCAGATGGCCTCCATGCGGCGGGCGATGTGGAGCATGGGCTCGAGGTTCCGGAGGGTGTGGAAGAGGCCGCCGGGGCCGCCGTTCTCGCCGTAGACCTGGCGGAAGCCGCGCTCCCTGGGCTTGTGGAAGTCCTGGGACCAGTAATAGTAGCGGTGAAGCTCGATGGCGGTAACGACAAAGTTGGCGCCTTCGAGGACTTCATCGAGGTCGGTGGTGACCTGGATGGTGGCGTTGCTGCCCGACTGATCTTTCAGCTTTTCACAGAAACCGCCGCTGAGCTTCAGGGCCTCGGGATTGATGTCCATCAGGCCGATCGTAAGTTCCACGGATTTCAGCTTGTCGCTGTGGAAGATGTCCGCCACAGTGGTGGGGCAGAACGAAACACTGCCTGCGCCGATGATTGCGATTTTTACTTTTTTCATTTATTGGGTCTCCTCACTATTCACTGCTGTGCCGCCGACGGTCAGATTTTGCACGCCGAGATCAAGTAGCCGCCGGGTCCAGCGGGCTTTGGCCTCGTCCGTAGCGTTGTCCAAAGGCAGGGGCACGTCGCGTCCCAGACGTGTGTACTTATGGTTGCCGGTGTTATGGAAGGGCAGAATATCGACCTTTGCAATATTAGGGTATTTAGCGGCGATTTCTGCGATCGCCGCCAGATGTTCAGAGGTATCGTTGACACCTTCAATCAGGACGCAACGCAAGATGACGGGCTTTTCTTCCTTGGCCAAAAACGCGAGATTCTCCAGAATCCGCGACTGACCCACGCCCGTCAGGGCGCGGTGCTCCGCCTCGCCGGTAGCCTTGTAATCAAACAAGAAAAGATCGGTGAAAGGCAAAACTTCCGCCAGGGCGGATTCGGAGGCGAAGCCCGAAGTGTCTACGGCGGTGTGGATGCCCTCGGCTTTGGCCAGGCGTAAGAGGTCGCGCGTGTACTCGGGGAACATTAACGGGTCGCCGCCGGAGATGGTCAGGCCGCCGCCGGAATTCCGGTAGTAGGCCTTGTCCTTACGCACAATCGCCATGATCTCTTCGAGCGCGCGGTCCTCGCCGTAGACGGTGCTGTCGTTGCCGACCTCCTGCGCCAGCTCCTGGGATTCCGGATTGTGGCAAAATTGGCAGCGCAAAGGACAGCCCTTCAGAAAGACGGTAGTCCGGATGCCCGGACCGTCATGAAGCGCGAAGCGGATGATATCAAGAACTAAAGGATCGTGTTCGGCCAAAGCCCTCACCCTTCGTGCATGGTGCGGGCGAGAATTTCTTCTTGCACGTCACGGTCGAGTGTGATGAAGCGCGCCGAGAAGCCGCCGACCCTCACGAAGAGGTTCTGGTAAGCTTCGGGTTTCGCCATGGCCTCCTCCAGATCCCGCCGATTCAGTACGGTGATCATGTACTGCTGGCCGCCCTGGTCGAAGAAGGTGTCCAGCGCCTGTCGGACTTTGGGCAGATTCTCCTGCATAAGTGTCCGGCTTAGCTTGATGTTCTGGACACCGCCGGCGTGGATGCGGGTGTCTAATTTGGCCAAAGAATTGAGCATGGCGGTCAAACCTTCTTTATCGGCGCCCCCTTGCGGATTGACGGCGTTCGCCATGAACTGCCCGTACTGCCGGCCATCGGCGGAGGCGGCGGTGCTGCGCCCGAGGATGGTGTTCGTCTCGTTGTTGATGATCACGACGAGGTAAGAATGGAGGCCGACCACTTCCGCACGGGACGCGGAATAATTACAAATGTGATTGTGGACCCGCTGCATCATCTCATCCGCGTCGTCGTAGTCGTTGCCGAACTTCGGCGCATCGAGGAGATCCTGACGGAGCGACTCATAACCTGCGAAATTCGCCTTCAGCGCTTCGAGGAGTTCTTCAGCAGTCACCGACTGATCGTCAT